>CAYNYM010000001.1:0-26971 GCA_964401325.1 uncultured Desulfobacteraceae bacterium
AAAGGACTCGAGTAATAGCCGCCATAAGGTATATATGCTTTTGTAAAAGTGTTCATAAAAAATGTCTCCTGTTAGTGATAAAAATTTCAGTAATTTCCGCTTAGATTCTTGCACATAATCGCTGTTGTTCCTGTTCTTTGGAAACTTGAGGATCTGGAGCTGCCTCCGAGATGCGGAGCTCGTTTTGAGTTTTAATCCGCAGTTCCCGCGAAAAATTTCCATTTATTTTGAAGAGAAAAATTCGTCTTTCTTCATTTTCTTGTCGTTTTTTAATGCATGCAAAGCATGCAAAAAATTAATCGGCCACTGCTGTAAAAATTTATGTTAATTCCAATGGGTGACTTATTAGAGCCAGCTATTGTACAGAATGAACATAAGGAAAGGTTTAGGTCTCAATTAAAAAACAGCCTACAATTGCTATTTATGTTTTGGAGTGAAATTCATTTCGCACATTTAGTTGTCGGAGCAATAATGCGACGAAATTTACATCGCCACCCTTCGTGCAATCCCGCGATTTTTTCCAAAAGCTACCCGTTAACAAACCCGAGAATACCGCATCCTCTTGGTTGCCACGCTTAGGTATTGGCACATTGCACCTTCACTCTTAAGCCAATATCGCAGCTAAGCAGGGATTCCTTTGTCCAGAGGATTTGCGGCATCCTCGACTGAATTTATGATGCTCTGGAGGAAAGATATTTTCTATCTTCCCTTTTGAAAATGCACTTATTTGGCCAGAACAAACGGTTCCACTCCATAATCATTTTTCAAAGTATTCCAATATGTTTCTGCTGCTTTTCTAGCCTGAAAACCTAACCCCTCATACTTCTTGACATATTCGTCAAGCTTCGGAGCGGAACACTGTTTCATTAAATTCTTTTCTTCATTCGTCAAATTATATACTTTGATATGATAATTTTCTAAGCTCCTCTTGTCGATTGTATCCATGTTTTTCCCGGCCATGAGGGCGTATTTTCTACCATTTTTTTCCAAAATGTCCTTCGCTTCATCAGGGAGTTTTTTCCACGATGATTTATTCATCATTACACACATCGCCATACCGGGACCGTTAGCTAGTGTAATTTCATTACAAATGTGGTGTAGTGAAAAGACCTCCATAACGTTAATGCAAGTAAAGGTTGCATCAATCACACCCCTCTCCAATGCGGTGTAAACCTCAGGCATGGGGATGGCGACGGGTATTGCACCTAGGGCCTTCATTAAATTCGCGGCTCCTGTTGTAGCGACTCTTATTTTTTTCCCTTTCAACTCTTTAAGGCTTTTTGCAGCTTTTGCAGCTTTACTCCAGATAAAATGACTTGGCGATGTGCTCCACATATAAAGTAGTTTAACCTTGTCAAATTCTTTATCCAAACACCCGGCTTTCATCACAGACATGAGCCCCTGGCTTAATGCTTCCCCTGAGGGACCATGAGCAAAACTGGTCAAATCCGAAAGCGGGAACCGACCCGGGGTAAAACCGATATTTAAATATGAAAAATCGGCTGTCCCTGTAAGCGCAAGTTCATAGTGCTCCTTTGCTTTCCCAAGGGCTTGGGCATGGTACATCTGAACGGTTACTTTGCCTTCCGTTGCTTCTTCTATATCCTTGATCATCTCCTTCCAGGTGGGTACGGCCGAACCCTTTTCACTGTCCCAGCTTGAGAGGGTGAATGTTTTTACTTTATCTGCACACAAAGCAACGGAACAAACGGAAAAAAAACCAATAAGACACATTACAATCATTATTGCGACGAACTTGTTGTTTCCTTTTAGGATATTCCTTGTTGTCATTATTCTCTCTCCGTTTTTTTATCGCTCAGCCAATACAGGAGCGAAAGGTAAAATTTGAAGAAATATTACAAATTCACTGTCGCTGTTGATCCCCCATATGCCATACCTAAACGATCGTCATCACCCCCTTCCGCTGGTTGCAGACCAGAAGCGTCGCGTGTTTCAGTTCGGTACCATACACATCGTTTGTCAGTTTGAAAGCTCTTTCATTAGCAAGCTGACATCTTCCAGATTTTGAAGGTTTTCTATCATTTCCTTGACTTTTTCTGTAGCCCCCTTTCTTAAAGGAAAGGTTTAGTTCGCGACTAAAAAACCGTCTACAATTGCTATTTTTGTTTTGAAGTGAAATTCATTTCGCACATTTAGTTGCAGAAGCAATAATGCAGCGAAATTTACATCGCCACTCTTCGTGCAATCCCGCGATTTTTCCCAAAAACTACCCGTTAACAAACCCGAGGATACCTCGCCCTCTTGGTTCCTACGCTTAGGTATTGGCACATTGCACCGTCACTCTTATGCCAATATCACAGCTAAGCAGGGATTCCTTTGTCCAGAGGATTTGCGGCATCCTCGACTGAATTTATGATGCTCTGGAGGAAAGATATTTTCTATCTTCCCTTTTGAAAATGCACTTATTTGGCCAGAACAAACGGTTCCACTCCATAATCATTTTTCAAAGTATTCCAATATGTTTCTGCTGCTTTTCTAGCCTGAAAACCTAACCCCTCATACTTCTTGACATATTCGTCAAGCTTCGGAGCGGAACACTGTTTCATTAAATTCTTTTCTTCATTCGTCAAATTATATACTTTGATATGATAATTTTCTAAGCTCCTCTTGTCGATTGTATCCATGTTTTTCCCGGCCATGAGGGCGTATTTTCTACCATTTTTTTCCAAAATGTCCTTCGCTTCATCAGGGAGTTTTTTCCACGATGATTTATTCATCATTACACACATCGCCATACCGGGACCGTTAGCTAGTGTAATTTCATTACAAATGTGGTGTAGTGAAAAGACCTCCATAACGTTAATGCAAGTAAAGGTTGCATCAATCACACCCCTCTCCAATGCGGTGTAAACCTCAGGCATGGGGATGGCGACGGGTATTGCACCTAGGGCCTTCATTAAATTCGCGGCTCCTGTTGTAGCGACTCTTATTTTTTTCCCTTTCAACTCTTTAAGGCTTTTTGCAGCTTTTGCAGCTTTACTCCAGATAAAATGACTTGGCGATGTGCTCCACATATAAAGTAGTTTAACCTTGTCAAATTCTTTATCCAAACACCCGGCTTTCATCACAGACATGAGCCCCTGGCTTAATGCTTCCCCTGAGGGACCATGAGCAAAACTGGTCAAATCCGAAAGCGGGAACCGACCCGGGGTAAAACCGATATTTAAATATGAAAAATCGGCTGTCCCTGTAAGCGCAAGTTCATAGTGCTCCTTTGCTTTCCCAAGGGCTTGGGCATGGTACATCTGAACGGTTACTTTGCCTTCCGTTGCTTCTTCTATATCCTTGATCATCTCCTTCCAGGTGGGTACGGCCGAACCCTTTTCACTGTCCCAGCTTGAGAGGGTGAATGTTTTTACTTTATCTGCACACAAAGCAACGGAACAAACGGAAAAAAAACCAATAAGACACATTACAATCATTATTGCGACGAACTTGTTGTTTCCTTTTAGGATATTCCTTGTTGTCATTATTCTCTCTCCGTTTTTTTATCGCTCAGCCAATACAGGAGCGAAAGGTAAAATTTGAAGAAATATTACAAATTCACTGTCGCTGTTGATCCCCCATATGCCATACCTAAACGATCGTCATCACCCCCTTCCGCTGGTTGCAGACCAGAAGCGTCGCGTGTTTCAGTTCGGTACCATACACATCGTTTGTCAGTTTGAAAGCTCTTTCATTAGCAAGCTGACATCTTCCAGATTTTGAAGGTTTTCTATCATTTCCTTGACTTTTTCTGTAGCCTCCTTTCTTAGTGGTTTTGCGGAAAATTCAATACATTCATCAAATTTCTTCGCATAATCTGCCGCCACACCCGGATTTTTTGGGTGTCCTTTTACATATTCCACCGTCGTCATGTATCTCTGCTTGTTTTTCATTAGGATTTCCACATCCACCGGTGGAACGAGCTCTTCTAAGGTGTCTTTGCTGATATCTGCCTCAACACGAATTTTCTTCGCACATTTTAATACAGCATCTTCATTGATTCTTCTTTCTGAAAAGTCATCAATTTTCAGCTCTTTGCTTACAAGCGCTCGGGCCACCGTGTAGTAAAGACTGAATTGTGCATCATATGAACTCTTGGGATAAATTTTTTCAGGTGTAGCCAGGATGTTGGTGAAAAAGCTATTTGTTCGTATTACAATGTGATCAATGTCATCGGTATTTAGATGATGCCGAGCTACCAGTTGCATGGCCCCTTCAATTGCCGCATGATTACCCTGGCAGCACGAAAAAAACTTGGTGCTAATGTTCATTCCTTCAAAACTTTCTCCCAGACCATTCAAAAGAACATTCGAGCTAAGATTTCCTCTCAGATAAAGCTCGTAAAACCCATATTTTCCCTCAAGGGGTTCTTTCGCCCCTGTAAGCCCTTCTTTGGCAAGGATAAGTGCCAAGGTGCCGGCCTGCGCTCCTAGCCCCTGCTGGAGAGTGACCGTGAAGGCCCCGTCGACGTTCGCCTGAGCGTTGCCCACGCATTGAGCATAGCCGATCCCCATGGCATTCAGGGCTTTTGCTTTCGGAAAATTAAGCATCTTTGAGCCCATTAGCGCCACGGCGAGCGGAGTGAAGGCTTCTCCTACCCAGCCTATTTCAGGTCCGTCTTCTCTGCCCGCTTTTCGTAGTCTGATGGCCAGATCCGTACCCAATACAACGGATTTGATAAAATTTTTCCCGTCGATCGGGCGGTTATGGCGAGACTTGGCGTATTCAGCAATACAAAGTGCAGAAGGCACAATCTGCGCACTCGAATGCGTTCCCGCCTTTTCGTGAACATCGTCCATTTCTCGAGCCCTGGCCATCGTACAATTGGCAAGGGCAGCCAGGGGCGCTGGAACTTTGTCACCGTATACAGCAATCGTGCTTTCATTGCTCCCCCCCCAGGATTGAAGAATTCTCACGAGTTTTTGCATCCCAGGGTCGAGCTCCCGGCCACCATGATCCCCAAAGTATCCAGAATTCTATACTTCGTAATTTCAATCAAATCATTGGTAAGGTCCTGGTAAGAAAGCTTTTCTGCATAGTCGATAATTTGGTCGGCAATCTTCATATCGTTTATCTCCGCCTATTGTCGCGAAATTGCGAATTTCCCTTCTTGATCTCCGAATACCCACAACTCGTTTCAGGATATTTTTATCCTCGCCGACCGAAAGCCACAACCCATTAAAATTCCGACACTTCCAGAAATCCAAAAAAAAGTATCATTTCTGAATCTAAAACAACTTGGTGCAAAAAAACATGCCGGGGGTGCACTGGTTGTTCGGTCTGAGGCCCCTGATCGTTTCGTGCTTTTGGGGTGGCGTTCCGGCCCGCGGAGGCCTGCATTCGCAGATTGAAGCCTCCATCAACGTAGAACTGGCGTATCTCCGGCAATGGCTATGACCCTTCGGACAGAATGGATCGTTTGACCAGCGTTTTCACGATGTGTATTTTGTACTTGTTGCCGTCGAGCGGAATGGCGTTTTCAACGGCAATTTCAGCCGCCCTAGAGGCTGTCTCCTCCCCGGGCGCCTTGCCTTTTAAAAATTCCTCAACCTTTCTCAAAGTGACGGGAATGGGAGCCACGGCGCCCAGCACCATTCTTGCATCCTTGAACTTTCCGGCATCCATTCTAAAAACCGTTGCCAGACTCGCTACGGCAAAATCGACAGAATGCCTGATTCTGAATTTCTCATAGGCCCCTTTAGTCCCATTTTCAGGAGCAGGCACCAGGATCTCTGTGAACACCTCATCGTAATCCAACCCAGTCGGATTGCCGTCTGTTGCCGAGAACAACTCCTCGGCCCGTATCGTCCGTTTGCTTGTCTTGATTCTTGCCCCCAAGGCAACCAGCACGGTGGCAATATCGGAAGCATTGACAGCCACGCAGCCGCAATTAAAGCAACGGATGGCTTCCGCCTCCACATTCCGCAATTCCAGGGTGGAGGTATCCTCCGTGTCTACGCCTCGCCCCTCAGGGGGGCGTTCAGGGATGGAGATCGGGTCTATCTTTTTGAGGCACTCGCTGTTGAACCTCAAAAGCTCCCCCACACCCCCTTTCTCTTCGACTTCCATCGGTCCGTTTTCACTCCCGAAAAATCGATCTATGGCCTCAGCGGCTCTTCTCCCTTCCGCCACGGCCTGAACCACGGTCGCGGACCCGCTTGTAAAATCGCCGCCTGCAAATACCCCCGGCAAAGCGGTCTGTTGCGAACCTTCTTCAACCAAGAGCGCATCGCCACCGATCATCTTCTCGGTTTCCGGGACGATATAGGAAAAGTCCGGCTTTTGTCCGATTGCAATGATGATTTGATCCGCCTCTACTGTCTGAGTTACGTTGTTCCCGAAAACAGGGGAAAAGGCCCCCTTTTTATCAAAAACAGAAGTACAGCGGATTAACTCCATACCCTCCACCTTGCCATCGGTCACCAAAACCCTCGATGGTCCCCAGGAAGGCATCAGCTTGACACCCTCTTCGGTCGCCTTCTCAATCGCATAGGCAAGGACTGGCATCTCCTCCAGGGTTTCGAGGCAAGCGAGTGTCACTGTCTCCGCCCCGAGTCTTAACGCCGTGATACCCACGTCAATCGCAACATTGCCTCCCCCGATGACCAGGACTTTTTTAGCAGAACTTTTCTTAATGCCCCGTTTGACATTGATCAGGAAATCCAAGCCGGGCTCTGTAAAATCCTCGTTCTCAAGCCCAAGGGAGGGCAACACCCAGCTCCCCGTAGCAAGGAATACAGCATCAAATTCTTCTCTTAGCCTCTTCAAGGTAACATCAACGCCCACCTCGGTATTGAGTCTGAACTCAATGCCCGCATCTTGAAACGCTTTTACAATACGATTAACATACTCGGCGGGAAGCCGAAAGGCGGGTATGGCGTGAGCGGGGATACCACCCGGCGCATCCATTCGGTCCAAAACCACCACTTGGTGGCCCGATCTTCTAAGATAGAATGCGGCTGAAAGGCCACCGGGGCCGGAACCGATAACAGCTACGCGCTTACCTGATTGGATATTAGGAGGAGTGATGAGTTCCTTGGCATTTTCAAGGATGTAGTCCCCCATAAAACGTTCTATCTCTCGAATGGATACCGCTGCATCCCAATCACCGCGATTACATTCCTCCTGGCAGAAATGAGGGCACACTCGGCCCGTAATCCCCGGGATCGGGTTCATCTGAAGAAGTATCTCAGCGGCCCCCTTCAGGTCCCCTTCCCTGATCTTGCTCATATAGGCAGGGATATCCACGGCCGCGGGACACTCTGATGTGCATGGGGTTTCGCACATCTTGACAGCCCCAAAAATAGAATGATACCGGTTATCGCCGAGCAGGGCACTACAACCCTTGCCTTCTCCCTTTGTGGAGTCATCATGTGTGACGTCGAAATCCCGGGTGTCTCTCTTTTTCATACAAAGAATGCGCCCGCCAATCTGGTGGGGGTATCGGTAATACCAGCATCGGACTTCCTGGCACAGGTTTCCCCCAATGGTGGCGAGGTTACGTATCTGAGGGCTTGCCACGGATTTGGCAGCATCGGCCAGAATTTCATACTTTTCCCGGACGATGGGAGATTCCGCTATTTGCGTCAGTCTGGCTAAGGCCCCGATTTTCAATCCATCCGAATCCTCCCGCACATAATCCAGGTCTGCAATGGTCTTCAGGTTAACAATGACTTCAGGGTAAACCGGGAGGATCCTGTCCTTAAGGACACCGAGCAAATCCGTGCCACCGGCGTTCAGCCTCGCCTTACCTTGGTTATGCCTCAGAGATTCAACGGCTTTTTCGACTGTTTTCGCATTGACATGATTGAAAGATTTCATTTTGTATACCTTTCTTTACACCTTACCCAATGTCTTAAGGATCTTGTCGGGCATAGCCGGATAGTCTTTGATTCTTTTGCCGATCGCATTGGAAATGGCCATGAGAACGGCGCTCGGACCGGGCGCAGTCGCTATCTCCCCGGCACCCAAGGCCTTGAAACGATGCGTTTCGATCGGTGTTTCCAGAATGACATTCTTCATCTGCGGAAGATCCGGAAATGCCCGCCACTTGTAATCAATCATATTGGCATTCAAGATCCTTCCTGTGGCTTTATCCAGGATGGTCTCCTCGAAAAACGCCGTGTCTATTCCCGCTGAGCCCAGACCTCCATAAAGCTGTCCGTCGAGGACGAGCGGATCAATGATTTGACCGACATCTGTGGCTTGAACGACCCGAACCAATTCGGACGCCCCGGTATCCACGTCCACCTTCACCTCTACGAATGTCATCATGAAATTTGGCTTGGAAAAGTCCTCCTTAAATTGGCCGTGCCCTGTAATGGTACGCGTAGGACCCAGGACATCCATCCAGGAAAGGCCGACTTCATGCGCCCCTTCGATATAAATCATGCAGTCTTCTGTCTCCAGGGTCTCAGCGGGGGTATTAACCTTGGCGGCGGCAATTTCTAAGAGCTGTCGCCTTGCATTCTCCGCCGCTTCTATGACCGCGGATCCTATCGCATAGGTCCCCCGGGAACCCACGAGTCCAAATTCAAAGGGGTTGATCATGGTGTCCGGTTCCGTAAGAGAAACGCTCCTAAGAGGCACGTTCAATACCTCGGCAACCATCTTACATACACTGCTTCTCTCCCCCATGCCGGATTCACCTATACAACAATGCACGACGGCCCTGCCGTCCCCGCTCAACCTCACAGCAGCCTCAGACTCATCTTCCCCCACATCGGCATTCCCGTGTAATCCAACACCCACACCGACCCTCTTTGATCCGTCTACTTCTGTTGACTTGAGCCACCCTTTCCATTTATCTTTCCATCCAAAGGCCTCGGCACCTTTTTCCATGGCCTTTCTGTAGTCAAGGCCGTTACAGACGGTCCACACCCCGTTGCGCCAGTAATAGCCGTCACCGGGCTTGACATAGTTCATCTTAAAGACCTCAAGGGGATCAAGACCGGCTTTTTCAATGGCCAATGTCCAGAGGGGAAGCAGTGCACTTTTCAGTTCCTGACCGCCGAATCCCCTGACGACGATTGAGGGAACTCGATTAATCGCAACGGCTTTCGTTGTGACATTCCAATTTCGACAGGTGCCCATCATCATCTGTGCTTCTCCACAGCCAACGGCCATTTGCCCCTGTGCCATATCTGAAAAGGCGCCCACGCCAACCAACCATTCCCCTTCCACTGCGGTCACCGTTCCATCATTTTTCATACCGATTTTGGCATGGATACGGCTCCCAAGCCGAACGCCATAGGAGGATAAATGCTGTTCTTTTGAGTAGCACAGTTTGACTGTCTTCCCTGTCGCTTTCGCCAGCGCGGCGGCGTAAAAAACGACCACCCATGGATTGTTTTTTGAACCGTAGCTCCCGCCGCACTGGACGCCGATCGAACGGAAATCCGGATATCCCATATACCGCCCGATTTTCATCTTTAACATGCTGGGGCACTGGCTTGATGACCAGACAGTGATCCTGTCCGGCTCTTCCCACTTGACAATGACTCCCGGGGCCTCAGGGGGCCGGGGATTCGGGATATTTTCATATCCATACGTCCCTTGCGTGATCACATCGGCCTCCGCAAACCCTTTCTCCGCATCGCCCCTCATGATATCTTTCAAGTGCGTAGGTCCGAAAAAGGGGCATCCCGGAGGAAAAAGATTGTTGGGGTACTCATCGTATAGCTGCGCAGCCCCGGGCTTCATGGCCTCATCCACATCATAAACAGCCGGCAGAATATCATACTCGACATCGATGTGTTCCATCGCCTCCTCGGCGATTGCTTCGGAGGTCGCCGCCACCAGGGCTACCCCGTCCCCAACAAATCGGACTCTGCGATCCAGCACAAGTTTGTGTGGAAGCGGGATCCCCCCCTTCCAATCTGGCACATTTTTGTGCGTTAGCACGGCCATGACGCCGGGCAACCTTTCAGCCTCACGTGTATCGATGTGCTTGATATTGGCGTGGGCATGTGGGCTCATCAAGACTTTTGCATAAATGATACCCGGCATCTTTAAATCATCAATGTACTTCGCCGCCCCTGTGACGACGTCCATGGCATCTTTCCGAGGTGCGGGTTTGCCGATGTGCCGGTAATGCTCCTTAGACATATGCATCACCTCCCTTTCTCCGCGGCCTTAGAAACTGCATCCAGGACATGGTAATGACTTATGCACCTGCAATAGTGTCCGGCAAGAGCATCCTTTACTTCCTTGTCTGTCGGCAAAGGATTTTCGTTTAGCAAGGCCTTTGAGGTCATAAGGATTCCCGGCGTGCAGAAACCACATTGAAAGGCCGAATTTTCGATAAAGGCCTTTTGTAACGGGTCGAGTTCCCCGGTCTCAGGACTCCGCAAGCCCTCTATCGTCGTAATACTTTTCCCATCGCACTCAACCGTCAGCATCATGCAGGAGGGAACCGGTTTCCCATCCAAGAGGACCGTGCAGGCACCGCACGCGCCCCTGTCGCACCCCACCTTCGTCCCTGTAAGATCAAGCGTCTCTCTCAGGGTGTGAGACAGTGTGTGATTTGGTGCCACTTCGTCGCGATTGTTACCGATCCTCATTTCGTATGATTCCCCATTGACCGTTAGGGTTATTTGTTCCATTTTTTTCTTCCCCCCCCTCTTTTGTTTCGCTCTTTTCATGTATTCTATCGGGTTGCCCTAAAGTTTTAAAATTCAGGATGACGTTGATCGAAGGTGCCAAGGGTTACGCTGTGGTGAACTGACGCGAATCCTTGATCCGCCCAGCCCAAGGCTTCATGAGAGAGGGGAACCCGCCCGAAGCGGCCTGAATCAGAAGATGGAGCATCTTCGGCTTTTTCAATGTCAGGGTTTATTAAGCATGTTCACAAGATTTTTCGTCAAATGCCGCTTTTCTTCTTGGGTCA
Organism: uncultured Desulfobacteraceae bacterium; assembly: GCA_964401325.1. GTDB lineage: Bacteria > Desulfobacterota > DSM-4660 > Desulfatiglandales > HGW-15 > CAYNYM01. The sequence goes on from CAYNYM010000001.1 coordinate 10,895, forward strand.
TGTCACAAAAAAATTTTTCGTGGTTCTTCGATTTCTCCTCCTCGACCTTGACCAGGGTTTCTGTTCCTTTTAAAGTAATTTCTACAAGAATCACGCGTTCGTCATTCGGATCCCTCTCTCTAATCACGAATCCTCGTTTCTCCAATCTCTTGAGGAGAGCCGATATATTGGGTCCGGAAACAAGCATTTTTCTGCTCACATTGGTCGTCGTGGTCTTCCCTCCCTCATAGGTACACAATACCCGAAGAACATTATACTGGGGGAAAGTAATTCCGCTTTTCTTGAAAATCGCACCTTGTTCTCTTTTTAATCGCTCTGCCACACGCACTAGGTTGAGCATAACTTTTTCATGGAGTGTCAGAGCTTTATCATTCCATCTTTCTAAATTCCGAATATCTTCCGAAAAATGCATGAAACGAATCTCCTTTTATTCATTAAAAATCATCGTTTTTCTATTGTCTTAAAATTCGTAAAAAATAAGGACTTAAATCTTCATTTTGAAATCCCGTTGAAACGAAATTATCTGCTGCGACCCCTTGATCCTCAACCGGAGGCACAAACATAAACGAGGAATCCAGCCTATTTGAAAAGAATCACGCCCGCATAATGGCTCTCTATCAAATCGAGCTCCAGGGTTTTGCGCTCAAACTCCCCCAACAGTATCTCAATGCGATAGGTTCCGCTTTTTTCTTCAAGGTTATCGAATTTGAAGTCTCCGAAGCTGTCAGTCACGGTCTCGTCAACCTTGTCGGAACCCTTTTTCAATAGCACTACGGAACCTGCGGCACAGTCCGTTTTCCCGTCGTGCTCGTAGGCGACGCTTCCGGCGATGAAACACCGCGAATAGCGATATAAATTCTTGTAATAGACATGCGGCTTTGTGCCGTATTCAGAATGCAAACAGGTAAGATTCTCCGATTCGACGACCTCCTGCATTTTGGCATGCTTACCATAGATCACCCGCATCGCGCCTGTCGGGCAGGCCTGAACGCACCGGGGCTCTTTCCATCCGTTCTCAAGCAGATGGACGCAAAAGGTGCATTTTTGGGGCAGATCGAGATCCTCATTCCACCAAATGGCGCCATAGGGGCATGCATCGACAAGACTCTTTTCGCCTTTGGCCTTTTTCGGATCTATGATAACAATGCCGTCATCCCTCCTATAGACTGCGCCTTCCGGGGCTTTTTTGATGCAAGGAGCATTGTCGCAGTGCATACAGGGAGTGGGCCGGTAAGCCACATCCACCATTGGAAACCGGCCTCTTTCCTTGCGCATGAGATTGATCCATCGGTGGCCATGCCTGGGTTGAGACATGGAATAAGGGGGAAAATCGTTCCCGACGAACTCATCCTTGCATGCCAGGAAGCAATTATTACAGTCCTCACATTTTTTTACGTCGATAATCAGGTTCCATTCTTTCATTTACTTTCCCTCCCCATATCCCACTTCTCGATCTGAACCAGGCATGAATTATAGGCTGCGGAGTGGGAATTCTTAATCATCGATCGACTGGGGGTCAGGAGGTTTATGCAACCGCCACGGTCCGCCGAATTTCCAGGCTCACCCAAGGGGTCATAGATTGCACTGGAAGAAAAAGAGTTGACGGTTCCCGGCGGAAGTCGCTCGGTCACTTTGGCAGCACAAACGACCGCTCCACGGTCATTAAACACCTTGACCAGTTCATTCTTTTTGATACCGCGATTTTGGGCATCCTTCGCGGGGATCCTCACAATCCAGTAATAATATCCATCGATCAGGACCCTGTGGTCCTTCACATCGTTAATATAACTGTCCTTCCCATCCGAATGGGTATGGAAGCTGAACCTCGGATGGGGTGATAATAACTGCAAAGGATATTTCTCATAGAGCTCCTTGGTATGATGGCCCTCCCAGGATGGAATGTATTTGCTTATGATTGGCCTCTCTGGGTCGTCCGAATCAAAACGTTTAAGGCTGGAGCATTCAAATTCAATCTTCCCGGATTGGGTTTGAAGGCCTTCCTTGTAATTTCCCGAATAGTCTGATGGAAAGGGAGATGGATCCGGGATATCCTTGGGTCGTCCCTCGGCAAACCATCTATATGCACAGGGCGAACGCATTTCCTCCTTCGGTGGTGGGACAACATAATACCCTTTCTTCAGAAATTTCTTCCAGGAAATGACCTTCGGCAGGTCCGTGCCGTCGAAGTGTCTCTTACACCAATCCAACTCTGTCATGCCTTCGGAATAGTAAGCGCTGAGCCCAAGGCGCTCCAACAACCGTGTGAAAATCGCGTAGTCCGGCTTGCTCTCTCCCAGGGGCTCTATACATTTGTGTTGAATATGGATGACACGATGGTTTAATTTGGTATAGTTTCCAAGTGAATAGCCGCCCGCATTGCATGCCTCTCCGATGTCCCATCTCTCAAAATTGGTGCATGCCGGTAGGATAATGTCGGCAAATTTGACTTCACCCTCCATCCAGATGGACTGGTTCACGACAAATTCCAGCTTGGGGGTCCTATAGGATTTAACATAGCGATTGGTATCGTTCATGGTGCCGAAAAAGGATCCCCCATACTTATAATACATTTTTATTTCCGCATGGCCCGGCGCAGGGTATCCGAAGCGGAAGAACTGGCCCTCAATATTGTTGGGAACTGTTGGAAAGCCTTCACAGCGGCCCTCCAGTATAGCCTCCGGAATCCTCAAACGGGGGACCTTCTGCATGACCGTGTTCAGGGTGAGGAGATGGGGCATCCGCTGATAGACATTAGCGGCCGCCCCCGTTGTGGCAAGATCCCCGGAGATACCTCCCTCGGCGTAGCCCGAGAAGTAGAAGTTAGCGTCAACGGGGGTCCCCATGGTCAGGTTTCCCATGTTGATACCGGGTTTGCCAAGACCCTGCATGGCCATGAGGCAGACCATGGACCGGGCCCATTCCGTACCCGTGGCGCAACGACAGGCGCCCCCTTGGGTCTGCCCTGCGCCCCCAGGCGAAAGATAGGTCTTTTTCGTTCCCCACTCCCTTGCCAGCGCCCGCACATCTTTGGCCGGAACCGTTGTCTCATTTTCCTGCCACTCCGGTGTTTTTGGAACACCATCCTCCTCGCCCAGGATGTAATCCTTCCATTTTTCAAAGCCCGTGGTTCGCAGGGCGACATACTCCTTGTCATACAAGTCCTCGGTGATCCAAACATAGGCGATCGCCAGGGCCAGGGCATTGCCGGTGTCAGGTCTGGGAGCAAGCCACTTGCCTCCAAACAGGGCCGCCGTATTGTTGTAATAGGGATCGATGTGCACCATTTTGACCCCCAACTCGCTCATCCATTGTCGGCGAACAGTGCCCTCGAAGGCACCGTAGGCACCGGGGGCGGATTCAGGGTCACTGGACCAGAACACGATCATGTCGCATTCTTTGAGGGCATCCTCCACGGTACCGTAAGGCTCCGCCGTTCCCAGACGCATGCTGTGCCCCCAATGATGCATGGCCCCCCAGTACCATCCCTCCCAACTATCCGGATTTTGCACAACGGGTGTACCGCCCACGAGCTGCATAAACCGTCGATGGGCGCTCAAATAATAGCCGATATTTCCCCACATATGGTGCGATCCCGGAGTCGTCAAAATGGCACCCGGCCCAGAGGTCCTTTTGACCCGTTTAATCTCGTCGGCCACGATATCCAGGGCCTCGTCCCAACCAATGCGTTCATATCCGGAGATCCCCCTGTTCTCGCAATGGCGAGCACCCTTTGGATCGAAATCAACTCTTTTCATGGGATACATGAGCCTATCAGGTGAATAGATCATGGATTTTGAGGCAAATCCGTATGGCGCAAGCGTTGTCTTACGAGGGGGACTGAACGTCTTACCCCTTGCCTTAATGGTCCAGGATGCTGGATCGCTCTCGTCGAATTCCACAGGTGTCATTCGAATGATCTTGCCCTCTTTCACATAAACAAAGACCGGCATGCCACTAGCATTATTGACATACCGTTTCGTGCCATTCCCCACATCCGTTCCGTAATCCGTGCCGATTGTCAGCAGAAGCCCCAATGTCTCCAAGAGCCAGTGCGACAACTCATCGGGACCTTCCAACTCCAATTGGAAATTCTTCATAGCATTAATCCGGGTGAGGTGGTCCCAGGGGGGTGACATGCACTCCACCGCCAGGGCCGCACTGTTAAAGGTCATCAAGACATCGGGATTGGGATGGATGCCATTTCTTGACAGAACGTCCCCGTCTTTGAAGGTAAAATACCGGCCCGCGGAATTATCCTTAACTTTCAATTGCGCAGTAAAACTCTTTTCCTTTAAGCGAGACCTCAGGGCAGGATATTTTCTGGCGGTCCTATTCAAAAGTTGTTTGATACTAAAGAGCACTATGAGCAGGAAAACCTTATCCACCACTGCTGATTTCCCCAGAACCAGCTTGAATGCAATAGCCTTCAAATTAAAAAAAATTGCTTCCAAACGATCTCCCCCAGCGTCATGATTAGCAGAGTGCTTTCATTCAAATAGGGGTTCAGGCAGAAAAGTACGCGCGTTTTTTTCTTAATCCCCATCGCTCTTTGTGAGCATCTCTGACAACATTGAAAGTCCTGTCACCGCATCATCAGCCCAGGCATCCGCACCGATCTCTTTTGCAAATTCCTGGGAGGTAGCGAGTCCCCCGATAATTGTCTTGACCTTCAATTTTTTGTCATGAATCATGGATACAAGCCGCTTCATATTAAGCAGCGCGGGGGTCATCAACGCCGACACGGCTATGATATCCGCCTGTTCCTTTTCTGCTGTCGCGATGAATTTTTCCAAGCGAACGTCACGCCCCAGATCAATGACACGATAACCCCCGGATTCAAAAAGGGCGGAAACCAAATTTTTCCCGAAATCATGAATGTCACCTTCAACCGTTCCAATCACTACCGTCCCTTTTGTCCGGTCTTGAGTGGCCGAGGTCTTAATCTCAGGAATAAGGAGGTCGAAAGCGCCTTGAATTGTATCGGCCATTAAAAGGAGTTCAGAAAATGAGAGATCAAAAGAATGTTGGGCTTTACATGCCGACACCAACTGGGGGAACAGGATATCGTTGACTATCTCAATGGCAGAAAATCCGGAATCCTTGGCCTCAGAAACCAGGCTTACAAGCCTTTCCTTGTCCCAGTCATGAATGGCAGCACTAATGTTTCGGCAAATGTCTTCCCTATTCACATCCATCTCCACTCGCACTGATTTCCGAGTCTCCATCACGAACCCCCTCGGCCTTCGTGAAGCATGATTTTGAGTCTGGCCTGATTTTCGCGGCGCGCTTTTCCCGTATTGGGCGGTTTTGCTTTTGTTCCCTCCCAGCCAGGGTTGAATATCAGATCAAGGAGATGCACGGCCGGCTTGTTGACGGCCAAGGCTTCACGGCAGCTTGCGCAGTAAGTCAATAGGTCATGGACAGCTTCCTCTGCCCTGGCTTTACTTATAATCGGTGCGAGTTTAGGATCGACAAAAGCCATCTGGCCGCCCAGACCGCAGCAACGGGTTTTTTCCCGCGAATACTTCATCTCTTCAATCTCGTACCCCATTTCCCTGATCAAGTCCCTGACGCTTTCTTGCAGTGCTCCTTCAGATCTGGTCGTGCAGGGGTCATGAAGAGAAAAAACCTGTCCCCTTGCCTTTATCCGCTCCGGCAAACCGACTTTTAGCAAAACATCACTGATAAAGGTCAGCGTCAACTCCGGCGCATGCTCCCTGAGGGTTGCATAACATTCCGGACAGGCAACAATGATTTCCTTAGTTCCCAAGTTTTTAAACCTATCGACGGTCTCCCCCAGAACCTCCTCAAAACGGTCCCTGTCCCCTAAATGAAGGGTCTGGACTCCGCAGCAACTCAACACAATGCCGGTTCCCGGCAGTCTTTCCCGAAGATGCTCATAGGTCTTGACAGTGAGGGAAGGAGAGTATCCGGGAAGGCTGCAACCGGGGAAAAAGATTCTTTCGCATGTATCGGTATTCAGGTCCGGCAAAGCCAATGAAAAGGAATCGGAAAGGACATAATCCTGGTTTTTCCTGACAAAGGTGTGTCCCCGCAGGGGACCAAGTCCTTCTTTCACCAGTTGCTCACGCAATTGCAGGCAAAGGGCACCTATATCCAGTTCATTGGGGCAAATCTGTCGACATAACCCGCAGAGGTTGCACGAGTAAACAATTTCTGGATGCTCGCGAAAAAAGCCCTCCTTGAATTTTTCGGCCAATTCTCGAGGTGAGGTGCAATACTTCTCCAGAAATTTGCAGTTCTTGACACAAAGACCACACTCCTTGCATTCCTCAATTATGGAATCCCATTGAGGCAGCACCTCCCTTTCCCGGCAAGACGCTTCCATTTCTTGGCGTGACGCTTCCATTGCTATTCTCCTGTTAGCGATTATCCGTAATTTTTTTCTTGGCCCGCCCGCCGGGGCTGAAGGCTCCCAGACCAACCAAGTTCAGCCGGGGTTCGTCTATGGCTCCGTCGGCAAGATTCTGGCGGATCAGGGGTGACTCCAGGATCGCCCTCCTTAAGGACTGCTGAACGTCGGCGCCTATGCGCGTAACCTCTGCCGTAAAATCCAGGCGGTCCTTTCCTTCGGCCCTGGCAATTTCAATCTGATAATCAACCAATTCGGGTATCCGGTAGAGGGGCTCGTCAAACAGGCCGAAGTAGACCTCGTCTCCATGCCCCACTTTGATCCCTGATTCCAGACGCCTGCTTATCTTCCCAATCCTGCGCAGGCTGCCGGCTCCGCAGGGGCAGGGTTCGGTAATCCAATGGGATATATCGTGGGTCCTGTACCGTATGAGAGGCATCCCCTCCCGTGTCAGGGTGGTAAAAACCAGTTCTCCTTCTCCCTCCTCCAGGACCTCGCCTGTTTCAGGCTCCACGACCTCGAGGAGAAGATCCGCTTCGTTAAAGTGATAGCCATTGTGGGCGTGACATTCCACCGCGACACCCAGCCCCATTTCAGTGATCCCATAATGGTTGTGGACGTCGGCCCGCCATGTGTCTCTTAGGTGATCCCGCATGGACTCAGAGAGGTATCCGGAAGTAACGAATACGGTTTTCACTCCAAGTTTATCCAACTCCACATGTTGTTTTAACTCCTGTGTCATCCGGTATATTCGCGGCGTTACACCAAACAAAACGGTCGGCCTGTGTTGGTGTATATGCTTAAGCTGGTCCTCGGCGCTCAGGTTCAAGCCCGTTTTTACGGGCGTGATACCCTGTTTTTGCAGGCCTTTGGCCAAGAGATCCCCTTGATTGTTAGACGTTCCCGAAGGCAGGATGATCTGAACGATATCTTCGGTGTCGGCCACCGTCCTCAACGCTGCACCCATAAAATCTGTGATCCGCTCAACATCACCCTGCGTGCAGAACACCCTTTTTTGAGGGCCGGTGGTCCCCGAGGTCGTGAAGGTCGTCACTTTGGCGATGTCTCCATGGGAACCGCAGAGGAATCGGTTGGGATACGCGGCCAAATCTGACGGATCGGTTAGGGGGATCCTCGCCAGATCAGACAAGGATCGAATGTCCCTGGGAGTGATATTGTGGTCCTTGAAGACCTGCCTGTAAAACGTGCTTTTTTCATAGACATGGACCAATGTTTTTCTTAATTCTAACAACTGATATGTTTCGACATCTGCTCTGGTTAGCTTGCCGGGGGTTGATCGACTGATGTACTTTCGATATTCTTCGTTATCTTCTCGTTTTTTTGCTATTTTTTCATGGAGCCAGCGCTCCAAATAGATGGCGTTCATGATCTCTGTTTCCTTCTTATAAATTGATCGCTAGCCGATTACTTCAGGATAGAGTCTCTGCCCGGTGGAGCTGGTTAAATAATAGGCGCAAAAGGGATAAATTTTGCAATCCGGGGCGACTACATGCCCGCAACACCGCTTCAGTCGATCCAAATCAATGCTCCAGACGTCCTGAAAGGGCATGCAGCTGATGGTGAGGCCCTGGGCTGCGACCTCTCGGTATAGATTTCCCCAGCAATTACAATTTGTTGCAGGAGGAAAAAGTTTTTCTTCCTTGGGTTGCCAGTGGGCGTTCATAAACGAACGTGCTGTCTCCCAGGGCGGCCTGCGATCGTCTCCCCGTCGACCCGCCCCATCCTTGGCCCGCCTCCTGCCGATGGCCTCTAAGCGTCCGTCCCGAAGGACGAATATGGCGGAGAAGGAACAGTGGGAGTCTTGAGAGCGACGGGGCATTAAATTCTCTCCCTTAATCTCTCCCTTTGTTTGCCTCTCGAGTCCCCGGATCAGGTCCGGTATGGTGATCCGATCCTCATCCGTGGGGGGAGCCGGGAACCTTCCGATATAGCTGATCGGCTGGAAATGAACGCCTCTTACTGTCGGTATTCGGCCTTTGGCAAAACGGATAATGTCGCCCAGTTGGTGGTCATTGACTCCCGGGACCAGTGTGGGGACGAGAACAACGCCCAGATGAAAATCCGTGCAGTTGCTGATGGCCCTCTCCTTTAAATCGAACAGGTCCGCCCCGCGCGTATAGCGATACACCTCATCGGTCACGCCATCAAACTGGAGATAAATAGTGCCGGCCCCGGCATCCGCAAGCCTCCGGAGATAGTCCCTGTCCTTGGCGATCCGCACACCATTACTGTTAACCATGATGTGCTGAAAACCTATGTGCTTTCCCAGTGCCACAATTTCCGGCAGGTCATCCCGGACTGTCGGCTCTCCCCCGCTGAGTTGAATGGTGGGAAGTCCTGTAACCTCCAACACACTCTCATACATCCTTCTTATTGTTTCAAGGTCAGGCTCATAGGCCGTTGCAGCGTTGGTACTCGCAAAACAGACCGGGCATTTCAAATTACATCTCTGGGTAACATTCATGACCATCGTGCAGGCATTTGCCTTGTGCTCGGGGCAAAGGCCACAGTCATAAGGGCAGCCATCTCTGACAGGTGTAATGCTTTTCAGTGGACCTACCGCTTCTTCACCACACTCACCCCAATCGATATAATCCTGCAGGGTCCCTCGCCAAATAAGGGTTTTAAAAGGACCGTGTTCAGGACATTCTTTCTCCAGATAGACATTTCCGTTTTCAGAGACTCTCCTGGCTGAAATCCTTTTCAGACACGCCGGGCATAGACTCTCCGTTTCTTGCGATAATTTGCTCATTGTTAAAAAAATCCTCTGTAATCTATCTTATTGTTATCACCTGTTGTCGTTTCCCTCTCCCATTATTCATTACACCCCAACGGACAGCCCGCCGCCCCGGGTTTGTCCATCATGACAAGGGCGTATCCCAATTTTATCTTTTTGAAAATATCTCGGTAGGCCTCAAGAGAACACCCGATAGGAGCCTGTTGGTCCTGTCCTTTGGAACTGGAGGTGAGATCTGAAGACAGCCTCTCTAGAAAACCTTCCCACCCTCCGAAGGTCATGACCATTTTGTACCCCAACTTTTTCATTTCCACGGAATGGTCCTCGACATGGGTTATCTTAAAACCGGCCTGATTGAAAATTCGGAGGTATTCCTCCAAGGGGCGGGAACCCGCAATGCACGGCACGAGGGGGAACGTGCCGCCGGTATGCAGGCCGCCCTCTTTTGCCTCGGGCACGTCCCCCGTCCGGACCACATCCGTCATGACAAACCGTCCGCCGGGTTTCAAGACACGCCAGATCCCCCGAACGGCTTTTCCCTTGTCAGGGAGGATGGAAAAGGAGCTTTCTGAAATGACAATATCGAAAAAACCATCCGGGAAAGGCAAGGCCTCGGCATCGGAAACCGCAAATCCGGCCTGACTGCTCAGTCCCTGGACCTTTCCACTTTCCCGGGCGGCCGCGATCTTCTTCTCAGACAAATCGATTCCGACAACCCGGCAACCGTAGTTCGCCGCCAAGAGCAAGCACCCCAAACCCTTTCCGCAGCCAATATCCAAAACAATGGAATGTATATCCGGCGCGGCAAGTCCTGTCACCCTTTGTGTAAGCGGTAGCCCTCCAGGGTGAATGAAATCTTTCAGAAAGGCATTAAAGGTGTCCGTATCATAAACGGTGGCAGTAGCTTTTTTGAACAAGCCAATGTCGGGATCCTTTGATGAATCATTTTTCCTCAATCATCTTCTCCCCTTTAAGCATTTTTTCCATGACGTAGTTTTCCGGGATATATTGGCCCCCGCACTGTGGGCACTTCAGGCCCTCCGCCTCTCCATCGACGTCCAGGTAAATTACAGGGATTCCTTCTTCAACCATCTTTTGCTTGCATTTAAAGCAATACCATTCTGACATCTTATTCACCTTCTATGATTTCAGAGCGATGAAAGTAACCACTATGAACCATGTATTTCTGATCGTTAATAGAGTATTCAACGTAAAAAGTCGCCTCTGATATTCTCAGCTTAGCCAGATACCGGTCTCCGTCAGGCTGATAAAGTTTCTCTCCAGTCTCTTCGGCAGTTTGGATGACTTGGATAATGTCCTCGTCCAGTATATGCCTTTCTTCTAGAAGCGACGCAACCGGATCACTCTTGATCAGGTTTATTGCAGCCATAATGACAATCTCCTTGACAGTCCGGAGGAACCTTGAAGCATCGATTCACTTCTAGATTCTCTCCGGACGGGTAATCGATCTACTCCACAACATTATAGGTGGGAGCCTGAGAGACGAACGCCTTTCTTACTCTGCAAGCCAAAGCCCTCACGGAAAGACCGCCCCAGGCCGGATCATGAAGGTCATCGTTGGTCAAAAGGTTCCCGTTGGCCAATCCGCCCCATTCGTGGGGTAGGGAGACCACCTTAGGATGGATATCCTTGGTCACCGCCGCCTTCATCTGGACTTGCCCCTTCGTTGACTCGATGACGATCATATCGCCGGATTCAATCGAGAGGGCTCGGGCGGTATCCGCGTTTATCTCGGCCATAGGTTCCGGGTCATGGGACCTTAAGCTGGGAGTCCCTCTATGCATGCCGTGAAGATAGTAGAGTGAGCGGTTCCCGGTAATCAAGATCAGAGGAAATTTTTTCACCAGTTCCGGATCACGCACTGGGCTCTGGGTGACTTCATAATGCCGCGGCAATGGATCGAGCCCGTATTTTTTCAGCCGTTCGCAGTAAAGTTCCACTTTCCCTGACGGTGTGTCAAATTTCCAATCCGGGTCTTCCCATTTCTTGAATTTTCGTTTGGCATAAAAAATACCTTCAGGGTGTTTCTTTGCTTCTTCCAGAGATGCATTTCCCTGGAAGAAGGGATGACTCAAAATTTCGGCCTGTGCTTCATCAATGTTCTTCCATGGCATATATTGGTTACAATTCAGCTTTTTGGCCAGCTCAAACCAAAATTTCCAGTCAGGCCAACATTCATCAGGCGGTTCAAGGACCTTCTTAACCAATGCCGTCATGGGCCGACCGACGTACTGATACAAGAGTTGCTGTTCAAGAAAGGTGCATGCCGGCAAGACCAGATCAGCCATTTCAGCCGTCTCGGTCATAAAGAGGTCGTGAACCACCATAAAATCAAGTTTATCTATTGCTTTCTTTAACTTGTTTGTATCTGCCCACGAAAGGATCGGATTAGCTCTCTGAACCGTCAGCATCTTGATGGGGTAAGGTTTCTCGGTCAGAATAATATCCGTCATGGCCGCCCCGGCGGGGATACCGCTGAGTTCATCAAGGAGCGGATAGGGATCATCTGTGGGCCTTGGAATTTTCTCCTCAGGAAATCCCGTCTCGGCTAGCTTGGCAAGGGCTTCCAGAGGCATCAATGAGGAAGCGCCACGGACATCGAGATTGCCGGTGATGGCAATCAATGCCTGGATCGCGCGGCACGTGTAAAAGCCATTCTCCAAGCCGTCAAGGGTATTGCCCTGAAAGATGGCTGATGGTTTTGTTGTGGCGTACATCCTGGCCGCCGCTATCAGGTCTTCGGCAGGCACCCATGTGATCTCTTCCGTTCGCTCCGGCGTATATTCTTCGATCATCTCAGTGAATTCTTCAAAACCAAGCACATAGTTCTTTACAAATTCTTCATCATAGAGTTTCTCTTTAATAATGACATGGCACATCCCCAGGGCAAGGGCCCCATCAGTACCGGGCCTGGGGGCCAGATGGATGTCCGATGCCTTGGCGTGAAGGGTTTTCCTCGGATCAATGGTGATCAACTTGGCACCCTTTAGTTTGTTGAATGTAATGGCAGTCCCTGCCATGGGAACGGATGCCTCAGGATTTGCCCCCCAAACCACGTAGCACTTGGTCCCGAGGAGAGTGGGGACAGTATAGTATCCATGAGTCATCTTATGAGCTGACACTTTTGCCCAATAGCATGTTTGGTTAACGGCGTAAAAAGAAGGGGAACCAAAGCCCATGTTAAACCGCTTTACATAATAGGAAAGGTCGTAGAGGTCACCAACCTGTCCCATATAGGTACACACCGACGCAGGACCGAACTTTTCTTTATATTCGTTCATCTTAGTGGAAATAATATCTAACGCTTCATCCCAGGAGATTTTTTTCCATCCCCCCTCTACCTTACGCATGGGGTGGGTGATCCGGTTCTTTGCCTCGGTCTGGTACCATTCAGGTATGACCTCGGCTTTGATGCAAAGCGGACCTACCACACTGTCCATTACTCTCCACCTTGATAGGCACGTTGTCCTTAATGTGAACGTCAATGCCACATCCCGGCGGGCAAAAGAGACAAAGAGTTTTTTCTATTCTTACTTCTCCCATTTTGAATCCTCCTTTTTTCAGATAACCCTTCAAAACCTTACGTTTTTTTCAATGCGGGGTCATGATTATTGTTTAGATCTTTCTTTCTAGTTTTTCCCAGTAGGTATCTCTGATCTGCTTCTTATTGATCTTTCCCAGGCTCGTCTGTGGAAACTCGTCACGAAATTCCAAAAATTTTGGACATTTGAAACCTGCCAGCTTTTTGCGGCAATGATCTATAAACTCCTTTTCATCTCCTTTTTCACCCTGTTTCAATACGACCAGCGCTTGAACGGCCTCCCCCCATTTTTCATCAGGGATGCCTACAACCGCCGCCTGTGAGACTGCAGGGTGAGTATAGAGAACGTCTTCCACCTCCTTTGAGTACACATTCTCACCTCCGCTCTTGATCATGTCCTTTAGACGGTCCACGTAATAAAGAAAACCGTCTTTATCTACTTTGCAGATATCTCCGGTATGTTGCCAGCTCCCCCGGAGGGACTGCGCGGTCTCCTCGGGTTTGTTCCAATACCCTTGCATGACGCCATCACCCCGAACACAAAGTTCACCTTCTTCCCCTGGAGGCAGCTCATGATCCTCCTTGTTAACGATTTTTATCTGCATATTGAAACCTGCAGTACCTGCTGAAGCCAGCTTTTCCGGTGATGTATCGATATGTTCTTCAAGCCGAATCGCACTGAACAGTCCGCACTCGGTCTGTCCGCCCATATTGCCGACACGGATACCGGGCAACAATTCCAGCAATCTCCTCAAATGGGGTTCGGGTAGAACCGCAGCCCCAACCAGGATGATTCTCAAAGAACTCAAATCATACTTTTGGGTCACCACATCCGGGTGATTGATAATGCTTGGAATCAGTTGAGACATCCAGAGGGAACCCGTTACTTTGTTTTCATCCACTGCTTTGATCAGTTCCAGAACGTCAAATCTTTCCAAAATTACAAAGGTATTTCCCAGCACAAATGTCCAGAACAGGGGCCACGAAGCCCCGGTATGGAAGATTGGAGAAATGATCATGAAGACATCGCCATAGGTAAATCCCATCTCAACAATGAAGACGGTGGCACAGGAAAGAAGGTTTCGGTGGCTCAACATGGTGAGCTTTGGAGTCCCTGTCGTTCCCCCGGTATGCATCAGACAGAAGATATCATTCATCCCAATCTCTAATCCGGGATTCGTGGTCTTGGATGAGGAGATAAGATTCTCATAATTGAGCATCCCCTCATGCCTGTCCCCGATGCATATAACCCTCTGGACACTTTCCATCTCCGGGAGAATAGATCTAACGGAATCAGCATATTTGCTTTGAACAATAAAGATCGAAGCACCGGATTCTCGCGTGATTTCCATGACCTCGGATGGGGCAAAGCGATAGTTTAAGGGGGTGATGATGCCGCCTGCCTTCGCTACCCCCATATAAAGCTCAGGATATTCAAAACAGTTCTCGGCCAGTACTGCCACACGGTCACCCTTGGTTATGCCCAGCTGAAGAAGGGCGTTAGCCAGTCGATAGACTCTTTCACTAAATTCCAGGAAGGTGCAACTCCTTCCTCCTGCAACTTTTATTGCAGTTTTTTCAGGATACAACCTAGCATTCTTTTCAACAAAGTCCGGTATAATCATCACGCACCTCTTTTCTGTTGGTTATTCGTTCCCTATCCTATGCCTTTGACTTATTCGGAGGCACCATATAGGAAAATTTTACAGGTTCCGTTGTAAACTGCATTTCATCGCCAACCTTTTGGACAATATTATTTTTGAGCCAGTCTGAGTCTTCAGCCGGATAATCCGCCCTCTCATGAAGTCCTCGGGTCTCTTTTCTTCGAATCGCACACCCCATCGACATCTCGGATACATCCAACATATTCCTGAGTTCTATAGCGTGAAGCCACTCGAGATTGAATCTCCCGGTCTTTGTCGATATGCACAGGTTTAGCAACTTCTCCTTTCTGATAGCATCCAAAACTTTTAAAGCGTCCTCGAGTTCCTTTTCTTCTCTCTTGTACATATTATAGGTAGACATCAATCTCTTGATTTCTTTCCGCTGCTCCAGAGGGCTGAAACCCTCTTTTCGATTTAGGGGTGCCAGGGCCTCCTTGCATATTTCTTCTAACTGGCCTTCATCGATCGCCTGAAGTTCCACGGATTTTGCGCGATTCGCAGCTTCTTTGCCCGCCACATAGCCCATGGCCATGCAGAAAGGAAGGGCATTTCCGGCCAACCGGTCGGCCCCATCCCTGCCGCCGGCGCATTCACCGGCCGCGTAAAGCCCCGGGAGACTAGTTTCACACTTGACGCTGATTCGACTGCCGCCCTGGACGTAGTGAGCCCCTGGACCAATTTCTATAGCGTCGTAGCGCAGATCCACCCCCGCATCCCTGAGGGATTTATAAAAAGGCACATTATAGGTCTTCTCGAGAAAACGATCTAAAAAGTTTCGCGGCAGGTGCCTGAGGGAGAGGTAGGCCCCGCCGTGTGGAGACCCCTTTCCTTCACGCACCTCTTTGCAGATCGCCCTGGATTGGGCTTCGCGGGGTACAAATTCTTTATCCACCGGATAATAACGCTCCATGAATCTCTCACCCAGATTATTATACAAATGTCCGTAAACATTGTAAAAAAGCTCATAAGCGTATGCGTCGCGGTAAAGATTGGGAGGCCAGAGGGCCGCGGCCGGGAAAAATTGTATGAATTCCATATCACACATCTTGGCACCGGCCCGGTAGGCCATGCCGTGTCCGTCTCCGGTCAGTGTATTATTGGCCGTGCTGAATTCATAGCAGGCCATGAAGCCGCCGGTGGCCAGTATGGTGGATTTGGCTCGAACAACCTGAAAATCACCCTTCTTCATGTCTAGACCGACGGCCCCGACCACCTCGTCCCCATTCTTGAGCAGGTCGATCATGGGCATGTCTTCCAAGCGAACCACATTTTTTTTTAGCCTAAGCTGCCGGGGCAGGGCTTTTCGATATTCCGCTCCCAAATGTTCACCGGTTTTGGCGTGCATCATGGATCTTGGGTATGTCTCGCCCATGATTCTAGTTTGGAGGTATTTCCCATCCTTTTTACACCACCTTACCCTCCATTTGGCCAGATCTTCAACGCTTTCAGGTGCCAGGCTCAGGAACGTTTTTACAAGATCCTGGCGATTGAGGTAATAGCCCGCCTTGAGCGTGTCTTTAATATGCTGATCTATGCTATCGGGAGCGCTGAGGGCAGCCTGATAACCTCCGCCCGCCATCCACACAGCAGCTCCGTCTTGTCCAATGCATCCCTTGTTTGCCATAATGACATTGACGCCCTGCTGATCGGCTTCTATGGCCGCCCTGATCCCTGCGATCCCCCCGCCTATCACCAAAACATCCGTTTCAAGATACTCTTT
>CAYNYM010000002.1:0-22959 GCA_964401325.1 uncultured Desulfobacteraceae bacterium
ATCTCATGGTGGCCTGCTTCGGCCATTTCGGTGACGGCAACCTCCATATCAGCTTTACCCCCCGTAACGATACGACTCCGGATCCGGCGTGGCTCGGCAGGGCAAGGCATGACATCCTGCGAGCCGCCGTGACCCTGGAAGGTCGCATCGCGGCGGAACACGGCATCGGATTGGCCAAACGAAACGAGATCGGGTGGAATCTGGATCGACCTACCCTGGGTCTCATGCGTGCCGTCAAGCAATGGCTCGACCCCAAGGGCATTTTAAACCCCGGCAAGATATTCCCCGATCCAGAGCACGATAACAGCCATGCCTCCTGACAAGCCATCGAAGCACCCCGTCAAAGGGCAGCATCTGGCGGCCCTTGCGACCCAACTCCAAAAGTGTGCCAAGTGCGGGGAATGCCGCAGTGTGTGCCCCGTATTTGCCGAACTGCAGCGGGAAAGATATGTGGCCCGGGGAAAACTGGCCCTGGTGGAAGCCCTTGCCGCGGGCGAATTGCCGCCCTCCGACCCCCTCCGTGAGGCCCTGAACCAGTGCCTGCTGTGTCTTTCCTGTGTGGCCCGGTGCGGCAGCGGCGTGCCGGTGGACCGGATCATCAAGGCGGCAAGGGCCGAGGTGGTTATTGAGCGCGGCCTCCCACTGCCCAAGCGCCTGGTCTTCGGGTTGCTGGCATCGGGCAGGGGCATGCTGAACCTGGCCCTGCAAAGCGGTTCGCTCCTCCAACCCATTCTCTTCAGGCGTATCCCGGAGTCAAGCGGTCTCAGGCGTCGGTTTCCCCTGCCACTCATCGACAAAGAGCGCTACATTCCCCACCTGGCCCGGCACCCCTTTCGCACCGGGGTCCCCGAGATCCTGCCCGCAGCCGATTCCAAGGATACGGTCGTTTTTTTTACCGGCTGCTTTACCAATTACATCCACACCCAAACGGCCGAAGCCGTGGTCGAGGTGTTGAACCGGCTGGGAGTGACGGTGATCATTCCCAAGGATCAGACCTGCTGCGGCGCACCGGTTGAAGCGAGCGGCGATGTGGAGACCGCCCTGAGGCTGGCCCGCCGGAATCTGGACGTGTTGAGCACCGGACAATCCGGCAATAAAAAGGTCGTGGTGCCCTGTGCATCCGGAGGTTATATGCTCAAGCACGTCTATGCGCACCTGCTGGCCGGCGATCCGATCTATCGAAGGAAGGCCGAGGCCCTGGCCGCGCGGACCCTCGATATTTCCGAATACCTGGTCCGTCACATCGGGATCGGGACCATCGCCCGCCACGTGAAGGCCCCCCTGCAAGAGGGCGTTACCTACCATGATCCCTGCCATCTGAATCGCGGACAGGACATCCGGGACGAACCCCGGGTCCTCCTGAGACTGGCATGCCCTGAATTCATGGAAATGGCCGAGCCCGGACGCTGCTGCGGATCGGGCGGCATTTACGGCATCACCCACCGGGACACCTCGAATCGCATCCTTGCCCGAAAAATCGCAAACGTCCTGGAAACTCCTGCCCGGATTGTCGCTACGGGTTGTCCGGGCTGCATCATCCAGGTCACGGACGGACTCCACCAGCGGGGTGCACCCCTTACCGCACGCCACACCATTGAATTGCTGGCCCGGAGCATGGGATGATCCGGTACCTCAGCGCTTTTTATCGAAATGCCATACAGATGATTGGGCCAGGGGCGAGTATTTGACCAAACCCACATTTTTTCTTGACTCAACAATGGAAATTAGTCAAAATAAAACTGACTGAGCGCTCAGTTTAATTTATTGCAGTCGAGGTCATTGGCTGGCCGTGTCCAAGAAAAATGACATCCTCGAAGTCGCCACTCATCTTTTCGCCCAAAAAGGGTTCCGGGACACCTCTATGTCTGATCTCAGCCAACTGACCGGGGTTGCTGAAGGTACCATTTTTTATCATTTCAAGAGCAAGGAAGAACTCTTTATTTCCGTTCTGGAGAAATTGAAAGATGATATCTTCGGTACTTTCGAAAACTACATGGAAGAGAACCTGTTCTTGACCGGTCTGGAGATGGTGGAAGGCGCCATCCGTTTCTATCTCCATCTGGCCGGACTTGACCAAGACCGCTTTCTCCTCCTGCACCGCCATGACCTCTACCAACTCGCTGAGGTGAACTCTGTCTGCCGCGGCCACCTTGAGGTTATCTATAAGTGTTTCCTGGACGTTTTAGAGCAGGCAATTGTGCATGGTCAAGAGGATGGTTCCATCGGGGAGGTGTCAGCCGGAAAAACCGCATTGATCCTGTTTTCAATGGTGGACGGTCTGGTTCGCCTCGATACCTACAATCTTTACAATGCCGGATCGCTCTATAATGAACTCATGGACTCATGCCAAAAAATACTGCAGGCCACTTTATGCAGGGATGGGGCCGAACCATGATAACCCGCATTTTTCCATTTCTCGGATGGTTTAAAAATTACGGCCCTGAGACGCTGCGCGTTGACGCCCTATCGGGGCTGACAGTGGCTCTTGTTCTCATCCCCCAATCCATGGCCTATGCCCAATTGGCGGGACTTCCCCCCTACTACGGTTTCTATGCCTCCTTCCTGCCGCCCATGGTCGCAGCGCTCTTTGGTTCAAGTCTTCAACTGGCCACCGGTCCTGTCGCCGTTGTCTCCCTCATGACCTCCGCCTCACTCGGCCCCCTGGCCACCCAAGGGAGCGAGGGCTATATCGCCTACGCCATTCTTCTGGCCCTTATAGTCGGCCTGGTGCAGCTTCTTCTAGGTCTGCTCAGGCTCGGCCTAGTGGTGAACTTTTTATCCCATCCGGTCGTCAACGGCTTTACGAACGCCGCAGCCCTTATCATCGCCTCCAGCCAACTGTCCAAGTTGTTCGGGGTTCACGTGGACAGCGCGTCTCACCATTACCTCACCGTAATAAAAATTTTCAGGGAAGCGGCCTATTTCACCCACTGGCCCTCTCTTATCATGGGCGCCTCAGCCTTTGCTATCATGTATGGGCTCAAGCACATATCCGTTAAAATTCCAAACGTACTTGTGGCCGTGGTGGTGAGCACTGTGATTTCCTGGGCGATTGGATTTGAGCACAATACTTCGGTGAAGATTTCTCAGATAGAATCCCCCAGGGCCATACAACTGATCAAGGAATTCAACCGGTCCCAGGAAAACCTTGCGATGCTTTCACAAGAACGCAACGAAGCAGCCAGTGCCCTGGACAGAGTCTCCAAGGACCGCGACATGGTGGGGATTCTCAATGCTGAACACGCAAAGAGCGTTCATGCCTTGAATATCCAGCGGCTGAATACTGAAGTCCGCTCCCAGAAGGAGGAACTAAGAAGGATGTTGTTCCAGAGTGTGGCACTGCCTGACGGCTCGATAAAATTCTACCGCAGGGGAGAGCCTCTTGCCGATACCCAAAGTGATGGGCGCTTGTGGCATCTCGGCGTGGGAAACAATGTCCTCAACCCAAATAAATTGCGCATGATTGGGGGAGGTGAAGTCGTGGGTTCGATCCCCAAGGGCCTCCCATCCTTCACGGTCCCCAGGATTGACTTGAAGGTCATCGCTAACCTCCTCCCCTTCGCGGCCATTATCTCCCTTCTTGGATTTATGGAAGCCATATCCATTGCCAAGGCAATGGCTGCCAAGACCGGACAGCGGATTGACCCGAACCAGGAGCTCATCGGTCAGGGACTGGCCAACATTCTGGGCTCCGTGTCCAGGAGTTATCCCACGTCAGGGTCCTTCTCCCGGTCGGCGGTCAACCTCCAGTCCGGGGCCGTCACGGGCCTTTCCAGCGTATTCACCAGCGTTGCTGTTATTATCGTTCTTTTGTTTTTCACACCTTTACTCTATCATTTGCCTCAGGCAGTATTGGCCGCGGTCATCATGATGGCTGTCATCGGCCTTCTAAACGTCTCCGGTTTCATTCACGCGTGGAAAGCAAAATGGTATGACGGCGCAATCTCCATCATTACCTTTGTTTCGACCCTCGCGTTTGCCCCTCACCTGGACAGGGGCATCATGGTCGGGGTTGTCTTATCCCTGCTCGTTTTTCTCTACAAAAGCATGCGGCCGACGGTCGTTACTCTAGCCAGGCATGAGGACCAGTCTCTTCGGGACTGCATGACCTTTGGACTCAAGGAATGCGAATACATCTCCATGGTTCGTTTCGACGGACCCCTCTTTTTTGCCAATGCCAGTTATCTGGAAGATAGGATTACAGAACGTAGGCGCAGAAAACCGAAACTCAGACACATCATCCTCGTCTCAAACGGGATTAACGATATCGACGCCTCGGGGGAGGAGACCCTGTCCCTGTTGGTTGATAGGGTCAGGAGCGCCGGCATTGACATCTCCATGAGCGGTCTGAACGAGTCCGTCATAACGGTGCTCAAAAGGACCTACTTGTTTGCGAAAATTGGTGAGGATCACATTTACCCCACCAGTGAAGAGGCCATCAACGGCATTTATGCCGAGAGCCACAAGGACAGCCAGGAGGAATTCTGCCCCCTAATGACTGTCTGCCGGATTGCGTAGTGCACCGATTCGCAAATATAGTGAAGTATTTTAATTGGATATCACTATCGAATGGGTGAATCGAAGGATCCGTCATCTTAGGAAAGAGAGGGATGAAAATGTCTAATATAGCACTATTCAGCGGCACCTTTTGTGAGAGAGAGGCCGTTGTGACGGAGGTCCTTAAAGGCTTAAGCTACAGGCTGATTGAAGATAGCGATATTGTGGCCGAGGCGAGCAAGGTTTCCGGTATCGACGAAACAAAAATGAGCCGGGCCTTTTCTTCGAAGACATCAGTGTTCAACCAGTTTACTCACGAAAAGGAGCTCTCTATTGCCCACCTCAGGCTTGCACTGGCCGAGGCGCTCATGGAGGATCATCTTCTGATTGCCGGGTTTACGGGGCATCTCATATCCAAAGAGGTGAGTCATGTTCTCCGGGTCTGCCTTATCGCAGACCGCAAATTTAGGATCGCGGCTGCGTCAAAAAATCAGGCCCGTTCGGAGAAGGAGGCATTAAAGCTTATCCTGCGACAGGATGAAGACCGGGTCTCCTGGGTTAAGGCCCTTCTCGACAAAGCAGATCCCTGGGACGCCTCCCTCTATGACATGATCATCCCAATGGACAAAACCACCGCAAAGGAAGCGGCGGCCCTGATTCAAAAACACGCCAAAACGGAGGTGGTCAAAACGACGGAGACGTCCCGAAAGGCGGTCCAGGACTTCCTTCTGGCTGCCAGGGTGGAAGTCGCCCTGGCCACGGAAGGGCACGACGTCGGGGTCGAGGTGAAGAACGGTTCGGTCACGCTCACCATAAACAAGCATGTACTCATGCTAAGCCGACTGGAAGAAGAACTCAAAGACATTGCGGGTAAAGTTTCCGGCGTCAAGTCCATAGAGACCAAGGTCGGTAAGGGATATTACCGTACAGATGTCTATCGCAAGTTCAATTTTGAACTGCCATCCAAGGTCCTGCTTGTGGACGACGAACGGGAATTCGTTCAAACCCTGTCCGAACGCTTGCTCATGCGCGATATGGGTTCCGCGGTAGCCTATGATGGTGAATCCGCACTAAATATGGTTACTGTGGACGAACCGGAAGTCATGATCCTTGATCTCAAGATGCCCGGAATTGACGGCATCGAGGTGTTGCGCCGAGTAAAAGAGACTCGCCCTGAGATGGAAGTCATTATTCTTACGGGGCACGGCTCCGATGCCGACAGAGCGGTCTGCATGGAACTTGGGGCTTATGCATACCTCCAAAAACCCGTGAATATCGACGTCCTGAGTGAGACGCTCAAGAAGGCCAACGAGAAGATCCGTCTCAAAAAAGAGGCAAAGGAAAAAGAAACCTAGCCCGATTCCGGAGACCGTACTTTTAAATATTTAAGCCACAGGGGATAAGGGCAACATGATAAGCCTGAAACCCAAATTTTGGGATCACGAAGACGTCGCGGCAGGCCCGTACAAGACCCTTTTTAATTTCCGTCGTATCTGGAAGATGGCCGTCATGCTCACGGCCGGTGTTGTCCTCATCCCCCTGGTCTTTTTTGCGGCCGTGGATTACAAGGTCACCCAGTCCTCGTTGGAGTCCGAGATCGTCCTGCGCACCTCACGGCTCATCTCCAATACCAGGAGGAATATTTCTTTTTTTCTCGGAGAGAGGAAGTCTGCGCTGGATTTCATTGTGAGGGACAATTCGTACACGGCCCTGCAGGATCCTGCGCGGCTCACCACCATTTTGGATAACCTGAGAAAGGCCTTCGGCGGCGGGTTCACCGACTTGGGGGTGATCGATCCCCACGGTTACCAGAGTACTTATGTGGGGCCTTACCACCTGGAAGGCAAGGATTACAGCTACAAGGACTGGTATCGGGAGGTCATGGATCAAGGCGTCTATATAAGCGATGTCATTATGGGATACCGCGAAGTTCCCCACCTGGTCATTGCCATAAAATATGACGCAGGCAACGGGACGCATTATATCCTTCGCGCGACCCTTGAAACAGAAAGATTCAACGAACTTCTTTCGCAACTTAAGGAAAGTGGAATGGGTGATGCCTTTATCATTAACCGCAAAGGCATACTCCAGGCCCCGCCCCCTTCCCAAGCAAAGGCGCTCGAGAGTGTCTCCATCCCGGTCCCTGAGTTTTCAACGAAGACCGAGGTCTTCGAAGACCGCTCCCAGCAAGGCCACCCACTGATCGTAGGCTATGCCTATATCGATGAGACACCCTTCATCCTCATGATCGTCAAGGAAAAGGCCGAACTCATGCAATCCTGGTACAAGATACGCATAGGGCTAATCGGGTTCCTAATAGCGAGTATGGCGGGCATTCTCTTTGTGATCCTGGGGGTTGCAACGTATCTTGTGAACAGAATCTACCTCGCAGACCAAAGAAGAGTGATGACCCTGCACCATGTGGAATACTCCAACAAGATGGCGACCATCGGGAAGTTGGCCACCGGGATCGCCCATGAAATCAACAATCCCCTCGCCATCATCAATGAGAAGGCGGGGTTGATCAGGGATATCTTTACAATCAGAGAAATGAGCCCGGCCAACAACAAGCTCATAGGGCTGGTGGACTCGGTCATTGCTTCGGTGGAGCGATGTGCTTCCATCACAAGGCGGCTCTTGAATTTCATGCGGCTTGAGAATGTCACGGTCAGTTCTCTAAACCTGGAAGAGGTTATCCAGGAAGTTTTCGGTTTTCTGAGCAAAGAGGCCGAATACCGAGGTATCACCATTTCCGTTCACGTCGGGGACGATGTTCCTCTCATTGAAAGTGACAGAGGCAGGCTGCAGGAGACCTTTTTTAATGTGATCAACAATGCCCTCGCTGCCATGGGTGACGGGGGTCACTTGGACATTGCGATCAAACGTGAAGACGGTCAGTCTGTTTCTGCCACCTTTACGGACGATGGCTGCGGAATCCCGGAGGCTGATCTCCATCGCGTCTTTGAGCCTTTTTTCTCCACCAAGACGCACAAGGGTGGGACAGGTCTCGGCCTATCCATTACATCCGGCCTTGTACAGGAAATCGGGGGGAAGATCAGTGTCAGGAGCCAAGTCACAAAGGGAACGAGTTTTATGATCCGATTGCCCCTTCACATGGAAAAAAAGGAGGGAAACGATGATGCGCATCCTGCGGGTGGACGATGAGGAAAAACTCGTCACCACCATGGCAGAGAGGCTCTCCCTCATGGGGGTAGAGGCAGGCCGGGTGACCATCGGTGATGCGGCACTCCTGTGACCGGAGAAGGCAGACCATGATTTTGAAGTCCTCGACGTTGAGATCCCAGGGATGAGTGCCCTCAAGTTGCACGCGATGCTGAAGGAAAAGCATCTCGACATGAAGTTTACCTTTTTCACCGGACACGGTTCCGAGGACAATTTCAAGCCCGTCAATATCGAGGCCCTGATCGACAAGATGCAGGAGGGCTCCCCGGGACCTGGGGCGTGCCTGTAAGTGAATGAAATTTGAACCGAAGTTTTCTCATCATAGATATGGAAAAAGCCACATTGGATGGAAACTTGGGAGGTGGTGCTATGGACCGGGATTGGGACATCCTCGGCGAAGCAGGACTTCAGTTTTTCGGAAAAATGTCTGCTTCTATCTCTCACGAAATCAAAAATACCCTGGCCATCATCAATGAGAAGGCCGGGCTGCTGGAAGACTTGGCCGCCTTGGCTGAAAAGGGAGTGCCCGTTGATCCGCAAAGGCTCAAGACCCAAGCGGGAAAAATTGCGAAACAGGTCCGGCGCGCAGACGGAATCGTGAAAAACATGAACAGACTCGCCCACAGCGTCGATGAGGCCGTGATGAGCATCGACCTGGTCGGGACCGTTGAGCTCGTAAAAGAACTCTCGGCCAGGATTGCCGCCATGAGGAAAATCACCCTGGAGACACAACCCCCTGTAGAGCCTGTGACCCTGAGTACGAACCCGTTCCTTTTGCAGAATCTCATTTGGCTCTGCGTTGATTTCGCCATGCGAAGATCAGGGCCTGGAAAAACTCTTGCCCTCCTGACAGAGGGTGCGGGAAAGGGCGGAAAAATCAGGTTTGCTCGGCTCGAAGGCCTTGCTGATGGACCTATCGAAGAATTTCCTGGAGGAAAGGAGAAGGCCATGCTACAGGCATTAGGCGCTGATCTTGTGGTCGATATCCGAGCAGGAGAAATAACTCTCATCGTCCCAGGGGCCGAGGAGAAATGACACGGGGAAAAAAAACATCGCAACGTTTCATCAAAAGGGAGAATCGATTATGTCTGAAAAGGTTTTACTGGTTGACGACGAAGAGGAGTACCTGGATACCCTCGCTGAGAGGATGCGCAACCGTGGCATGGACGTGGAAACCACCACGTCGGCCGAGGTTGCCCTCAAGAAGGCGGACACCGGGTCTTATGACGCCATCGTGCTTGACCTCATGATGCCCGGGATGGATGGCCTCCAGGTCCTCCGGGTCCTTAAGAAGAAAAATCCAGACATCCAGGTGATTCTGCTTACCGGGTACGCGACCCTGAGCAAGGGCATCGAGGCCATGAAACTTGGCGCCTTGGACTTTATTGAAAAGCCCGCTGATATAAAAATACTGACCGAGAAGATCAAAGAGGCCCAGGCCCAGAAAATGATGTTTGTCGAGAAAAAAATGGTAAAGAAAATGAAAAAGCTCATCCAGAAAAAGTCATGGTAGGGTCGGAGGATGAAGCGTTCGATAGCCGAGATGGCATTTCGACCATTTTACCAGGACCGGTTTGGCAAATTCCATGAAATCCTCATCGTGATCCAGGGCAGTTAGAGTTCCCTTTCATTCCCGATCTTGCCTGTTACTATCAGACCAGAGAAATAGAGTCATCTGTTATTCTGATTCTTCGGCAATAGGATGCTAATGAATCAGGGCGTGGATCACGTCAATTGATATATTATTTCCTGATATGGTGATTCCCTTTTCATTCATACCTGATTCACCAGAAACCCATCCGGGATTCTGGATAGCTGTGAAGCCATAACCCTTCTGAGGTTTAATGATGTAGAGGATCATCTATTTTGAAGGCGGGATGTCAGCGTCAATATCAATCTGCCTGAAGGTGAAGTTCTTTCCATCAGCTTGCCGGAAGGAAAAGGGGACGTCCCCTTTCTCTATGGATTGCTGACGGTTGGGCGTGTCTATGAGATCATTGTATTTGCAGCGAGGAGAAAAATTGCAATGAAAATTATCTCATTTTTTGATAAGAAGTCGACATTTGAATTGCCTGGATGACCTGTGAAAAGAAGTCGGATCAAAGCCACTCAGGTTCGGTTCCGGTCATCCGCTGTATCATGTTGATTTTGAACCCGTGGGAGTATCTCATGTCAAGCCTTAATCGCCCCCGGCAAAATTTACAAGGGCGGGAGTCACGCGCCGCGAGGAGAGCCCCCGGGGGGGCTCTCCTCGCCCTCCCACTTCGGGTGACAACTATCCTGACACAGGGGGAACCGGGCATGACCCGTTGGAGCATCTGCCCTTCGGTCTCCAGCGTGTTCAGCATTTCGCCTCGGCCCTGGAGTAATGAGCGGCCACCCTTTGAAAGCTCCATGCGCTCGCGGAGCTTGAATGCATGAAAGTTGGTGATGACGATTTTTGCCCGTTCGAGATCGCCAATCATGTCACCGGGTACCAGTTCGCGTGATTGGTAGTAGCTATCCGGGTCATTAGGCTGGAGCACACGGAGCCGGTCACGGATTGTCAAACCGGTTGCAACGACCAGCAATCCGCGGGTGAATTTTCTGCTATTGGGACGACGCACCGTATTGATTGTCTGCCATGCAATGAGCATGGCCATGACAGTCGTCTTGCCTGCGCCTGTGGCCAGTTTCAGGGCAAGTCGCATCAGTTCGGGATTGGCCTGCTCGTTTGCGGCAGCAAGGTGTTCCAGGAAATTCTTCCTTTCTTGTCGGACTTAGGGGCAACCTCGGTCAACCAGATCAAAGTCTCAAAGGCTTCAACCTGGCAGAAAAATGGTCGGAAATTGTTGAACTTGTAATGACGCCAATGCTGAAGCAGACGGGCGGTTTCGGGCGTAACTTGCCAGTCTCTGGGGTTCTGCAAGCTTCTCCACTGGTCCACATGACGGCGGAGCTCATTGATGATGGGGGTTGGGTCGTATTGCTGTTCTTCTGTTGAAAGCCCTTTGCCCTCGTCGAAAACCATTTGTATCTGTTTCTCTGCTCCCTTGCGTTTTCTGGGCTTCGGAATTGGCGTGATGAACTCGGCTCGGCGGCGGCTTTCGATAATCCGCTGTGTGGGCTGTACCTGATCATCAAGTTCCCAGTACTGCGTCGGGTATTCATAAGGGGAATTAAGGATAGGGTGTTCGAAAAATAGATTATCCCTATTGAATTTTCTTTCCAAGTTCGGGGCATGGCAGGGGGTGTTTTAGACCCTGGAACCGGCTGTAATTCGGGCTTTCTTGCCGGCTGAGTCGCTTGGTACTTATAACCTAAAGCCCTGGACAGAAAAACCCCAGATCTCCTAATGAGAAATGGGGATTGTGTTCATTCCATGGCACCCTCGTCCGGTTAGAGATTATTCCGCCTCCGGCGGAATCTGCGCTGCGCTACGATCGACAGGAACAGAAAATTTCAAATTCAGCTGTAATCAATAGGTTTGAGCCTGAAAAGCCAAAAGCAGGTGCAAATAATGTCTACTTTTGGATTAATCTACCTTTTCCTCACCATATGTCAAGGAAACATAAACCTTTAGAAATCCATATAACCAAACTCGAATAAATATAAAGAAACACAGAAAAGTCCCGAGAGATTCTTTCTATGAATTGACAGCAGTGATCCTTGTTTCGCAGATATCATGAAGCGGCACATCCCTGGGTTTCTGAAATTCATGATGTGAGCGGATCTCATCACAGAAACCAACCGTTCCAGAAATCTCTCCGGACAAGCATGATATCCGCTGGTCTCAAGACCTTTGATAAGTCTGACTGACCGGGAGGTGTGACGGTATGTGCACTTGGATTCCTTGGCGGGCCTTAATGGGGTGCACTGCACGGTTGAAAAGGCCGAATCAGTCCTCTCCCCCCGCCCTTATGGGAGTTGATTTGTAATGTCACGAATCATTTCCCCGGAGATCTTTGCCATGGCCCTGCTCATGGCCTCTGCCAGGAATCGGGGGTTTTTGTGCTTAGAGGGTTCTGTGGTGCGGTAGGTCTTTTGAAACAGAATTCTGCGGCTGATATCCTGTTCGTGCTCAGCCATCAGGGTGATGGTCACCGTGAGGGTCGCCATCCAGGCCTGTGCGGTATCCCGTTCATAAAACTCATCCACCGTGCCTTCCAGTAAATGGGTGGAGGGGATCTTGCTGTCATCCTGCAGGACCGCCCTGAAGAGTCCGGTATGCCTCAAGTCCCTTGCCAGGAAATAGGAGACAAGCTCACCCGGATTGGCCCGCCATTTGTGGTAGTGATAGGTTTTTCTCGTGAAGGCCTGATCCCTGTAGACCACCTGACTGGTATTGTAGGGGGGGGCGACGGTAAACCTCAACACCCTGAGGATGCCCTTGACCGGAGAGAGCCCCTCCGGCGCAGGGGGTTCATATTCGAGGGTATAATAATCCACCTTGGTGCCGGGTTGCCTGAAATTCATGCATGACATCATCAAAAGACACAGGATGGGTGCCAGCAACCACAGGACCTTGTTCCTGAACATGGGTGGTCTCCTTTAGGGTGTTTCCTCCCCCACGGTTTCAACCTTTCGAGGCACCGGCGGTTGCCCGAAAAACAACTGAGGGGGGTGTTCCGCGACGAGTTCAAACAGGCGATTCAGGTTCTCGCTCGCCCTTTCAAGATTTCGTGCCGTGACCAGGAGAGAGTTCTTGAGATAATACAGGGATTCGTCCGTTCCGCTGATAAGGGCGCTCCCTTTTTCCAAAAGGACATTGGCGTTCTGCATGGCCTTCCGGAAGTCTTGAAAGGCCGTCCTGACGGTGTCTTGCTCATCCTTGACAATGCCTTGCACCTGGGTGATCGTGTCTTCCCCTGCCGTCATGATGTGAACCGTCTTTTCGAGAGCGACATCGAGGGATCGGGCCGCGGTTTCGATGGAGGTAATGATCGGGGCCCACTTGCGGTGGTCGAGAAGGCGTCCGGCACTTGAAAGGGACGATTTCAGGTTCTCGGATATGCCCTTCAGGTCCGCGTCCGAGACCTTGCCGTTCACATTGTCCAGGGTGGCCTTGATTTTGCCGGAAATCCCCCCGAGGTCCAGGGCCCTTATCTGGTTGAGAACGTCATCGAGCCCCCGGATCAGGACGCTGATGTCTGAAGGTTTTGACGCGACGACCGGAAACTCGGAGGGAAAACCGAGGGGGGGTGATCGGTCCGGTTCCCCCGGCTTTTTCCGATCCAGTTCCACGAACATGCTCCCCGTGATCCCGACCGATTTCAGTTGAGCCACGATGCTTCTGTCAAGCTCCTGACCCGATTCTATTTTCAGCACGACCTGTATCAGTTTTGAATCGGAGGCCACACCGATTTTTTCCACGCGGCCGATGGCAACGCCCCTGTACTTGACCGGTGAGTCTATGGCCAGCCCCTGCACCGATTCATTGAAATAGGCCGCGTAATAATTTCCTTTTTCCAGGAACCGGGACATGCCAAGCCAGACAATGGCCATCAGGCCTATGATGATGCCTCCAAAAACGAAGAGGCCGACGGTAAATTTGGTTTTTTGTGAATTCATCAGGCGCCATCCTTAACGAAATCTCAAAAGCAATTTCAGGTCTCAGCTTCACGGTTGAAGAACTGCTTCACAAAGCGATTCTTGCTCTGCTCCCGCAGGATCTTCGGATCGCCTTCAGCGATGATGCCCCGTGCCCTCTTATCGAGCATGATGACCCTGTGGGCCACGTTAAAAATGCTCTGAAGTTCATGGGTCACGATAACTATGGTCGTCCCCAGACTCCTGTTGAGTTGAAGGATGAGGTTGTCGATTCCGGCCGATGTCACCGGATCCAGTCCCGCCGAAGGCTCGTCAAAGAACAGGATCTTCGGATTAAGGGCCATGGCCCTTGCCAGGCCCGCCCTTTTCTTCATGCCGCCGCTCAGTTCGGAAGGAAGATGGTTTTCATATCCCCCCAGCCCGACCTGGTCGAGTTTCATGGCAACCAGTGTAACAAGGGATTGCAAGGGTAGATCCGTGTAAGCCTTGATGGGCAGGGCCACGTTTTCTGCAAGGGTCATGGAACTCAGGAGGGCGCCGCTCTGGTAGAGGACGCCGATCTTTCTGAGAATACCTTGAAAGGCGATCTCATTACAGCGGGAAATGTCGTCACCGTCAATGATCACCTCTCCGGACTTGGGTTGAATGAGTCCGACAAGATGCTTCAGGAGGGTGCTCTTCCCGCAACCGCTCCCCCCGAGAATCACAAATATTTCTCCAGCATAGACTTCAAAGGACACACGGTCGAGAATAATGTCGTCTCCGTAACCCCCTACAAGATCTTTTACCTCAATGATGGCCTTTCTTCCCATGAATCGTTTTTAACCTTATGAAATGCATTCAGTAGTGAACAATGACGTTTTTATTTTTAAAAGGTAAAACGCATTATTTTAACCCCAGTACCGGAGGATCACGGCAAAGATCGAATCGGTCAGTATGATCAGAAAAATGCTGCTCACCACGGACGATGTGGTCGCCTGACCGACACCGGCCGCTCCGCCCCTTACCAGAAATCCCTTGAGGCATCCTATCCAGGCGATGAGAAGGGCAAAAACGGCGCTTTTTGAAAACCCCCAGAACACATCGAAAAGTGAGAGGCTCGTGATCGTCTGGGCGATATAGGCGCTGGCGGTGAGATCCAGCATGGTCACACCAACGATGAGTCCTCCGGCTATGGCGAAGAGATCGGAGAAAAGTGTGAGCAGGGGAACCGTTACCACGCTTGCAATGACTTTGGGAATCACCAAGAACTTGGTCGGGTCAAAGCCCATGGTATAGAGGGCGTCGATTTCCTCCGAGATCCTCATGGTCCCGATTTCCGCGGCAAAGGCCGAACCCGATCTTCCGGCCACGATAATGGCGGTCATGATGGGCCCCAATTCCCTGACCATGGCCAGACCGACCAGATTGGCGACGTAGATATTGGCCCCGAACTGCTGGAGTTGCGCGGAGGACATGAAGGCCATGATAAGACCCAGGAGAAAGCTGATAAGGGCCACGATGGGCAAGGCCTCCACACCTGTCTTTTCCATACACAAAATCGTGTCCTCGGTCCGCAATTTGTGGGGGTGGGTCAGTGTGTAGAGAAGGGCCAAAAGCACGGACCCGATGAAGGAAATGATATATCCCAGATCCGAGATGCCATCGAGGGCCTTTTCCCCCAGGCGAATAAAGGTGCCGGGCCGGGGCGGTTTCTTGGGTGCCCGAATCTTCCCGATGGCGTCGAAGTGGAGGATGGAAAGCATTTCACCGACCTTTTCGCCGACATTGGTCAGGCGAAAGGCGGTCCTTTCCGGCGGCAGGCTTTTTCTTAACTCCATGAGGATCAGGGCGCCGAAGTCATCCAGATAGGTCACATCCGCCATGTCAAGGGTAAGCGATGAGGGAAGACTTTTCTTGATCACGGGCGCCAGTTCCAGGATCAGGGGGGCTGCACTGGCTGCATCCAGGGCACCCTGAAAGCGGACCGTGAGATTGCCGTTGTGGTCGGATAGGGTGTATTTGGATAATGCTGTATTGTTTGGGGCCGTCATGGTTCATGTCTTCTCGAAACGCGATTTTTCCCTGGTCCTTTTCGTCGATGCATAGTTTCCGGCGCAGGGGGCGGGTGTCTGTCCGGAAAATGAGCCACCCCCGGGAGCCGGATTGCGGATGAGGCGTCAAACATGGGAAATGTATCTGATTTTATTTTGTTATTTCAATGAGTATAGGCAAAACTCTGACATGAGTCAAGAAAGGGGATTCATCCCTAATCCACCATTGAGGCATCATCTGTCCGCGTATGGGGGAATGCCTTCGATCATTAGTGTAAACGCTCTCGACCCTCCCCTCAATTCATGGGTATTGCCGGCCCGGTCGCCTGCAAAATCCACGGAACAACTTCCTTTTCGGCGCGAAAGGTCTTAATTTTCCTTTCAAGGTGTGCTAGGCTCTGCTTGATTTTCGTCAAGGAGAAGGAATCCTTATGGGAACCCTGAAGATATTTGAGCCCGGAGAATCGGTCATCGAGGAAGGAACCAAAGGGACCTCGGCCTTTGTCGTCCTTTCCGGTGCCGTGGAAGTCCTCAAAAGGTCGGGGAAAAATGAGGTCACGGTTGCCACCCTGGGAGAGGGCCAGGTTTTCGGGGAAATGGGGTTGATCGAAGACAAACCCCGCTCTGCAACCGTGAAGGCGATCTCTGAAATCAAGGTGCGGGAAATCAACCGCGACGATTTCAATGCGTTGCTCAAAACCAAACCCTCCATGCTTATTCCCATCATGAAGGGCCTCTTTGAACGACTTCGCCAGGCCGGTGACCGCCTGGCCGAATTGGGGGCGGGTTCAAGTGCCGAGGCGGAGACCGAACGGGCCTTTGAAGTGATCATGTCCGGCCAGACCGCCGAGGCCCGGAAGGTCCTGGATGACCGCAAGCTCCTGATTACAAAATTCCCCTTTCTCATCGGGAGGGCACACGAAAGCGCGGCGGGGGATGTCTTTCACAATAACGATTTCTTTGTCGACGAGTCGAAACCCTACGTGATTTCGCGCAATCACCTGGCCATCAGCAACCAGTCGGGGAGGATGTGGGTCGTGGACAGGGGAAGTGCTTACGGCACCATCGTCAACGGCAGGGAGATCGGGGGGGAAACCGGTATCACACGGACTCCCATGGATGAGAGAGAAAACCAGGTCATCATCGGCCCTGCGACCTCAACCTATATCTTTCTGTTCGAGGCCGTTCCGCTTTGATTTTGCGTCCTCGGAAACCCTCTTTCGCGTAATCGATATCTTGGATGCGTTGAGCCTTTTGAAATAATGAAGGTTCTTGGTCATGACCCCTCCGTAACTGAATGCGTTTCAAAAAGCTAAGCAGCTACGATATGTTGAGACCTGCAATGCCGGACTCCAGGTGCCCTATGCCCCCCTTTTCTTTTATCCATACCTCCGATCTCCATCTCGACAGCCCCTTTTCCACCCTCCACCGAAATCACCCTGCATTGGCCGGCATCCTGCGATCCGCCGCCTTCGAGGCCTTTGATCGGATCATCGGATTGTGCATCGAAAGAGGCGTTGATTTTTTTCTGGTCGCCGGTGATATCTACGATGGTGAGGATCGAAGCCTGCGCGCCCAGGTTCGGTTCAGGGACGGGCTCAGAAAGCTTGATGAGGCCGGCATCGAGAGTATCGTGGTCCACGGCAATCATGATCCCCTTAGCAGTTGGGCCGCCACCCTGGAATGGCCCCAAAAGGCCCACATCATCCGGGACCGTCTGCAAACCGTGAGGGTCGAAAGGGGTGGCCTATGCCTTGCCTGTGTGCAGGGGATCAGCTACCCCCGAAAAGAGGAGAGAAGAAATCTCTCCCGGCTTTTTAAAAGAAACGGTTCAGCTTTTCATATCGGGCTTCTCCATGCCAATGTGGGCGTGGATACCGGGCATGAGGCCTATGCCCCCTGCGATCTGAACGACCTTACCTCCGCCGGGATGGACTACTGGGCCCTCGGTCATGTCCACCAACGGGCCGTGCTTTCCGAAGAGGCACCCGTTATTCTGTATCCGGGTAATCCCCAGGGGCGAAACATCAGGGAAACCGGCACAAAGGGCTGTTATCTCGTTACGGTCGACGAGAACAGGACGGTGGACCTGGAATTCTGCCCCACCCACAGGCTCCGCTGGGTCACGTGGGAGGTGCCGATCTCCGAGTGCCGATCGGATCAGGACCTGATCGATCTGCTGGAAAGGACCTGCCATGAGATTTCGGACAAGGGCGAGGGGCTGCCCACCATGGCCCGTGTCATCTTGAGCGGCAACGGTCCCCTCTACACGCACTTCCAAAAACCGGGTTTTGTCCCGGATCTCCTGGCGATGCTTCAGGAAGTGGGCCTGTCCCTTTCTCCCTTTGTCTGGGTGGAGAAGATGGAAGTGGGAGCACGGCCCCCCATTGACCTTGAGGCCCTTAAAAAAGACCCGGGGTTTATGGGGGAATTGATTCGCTGTTCCAGGGACCTGAAAGACCATCCCCGTCTCGAGGCGATTGCAGGAGAAGAACTGCAAACGCTTTTCGGGGATGCGAGGGCCCGCAGGTATCTGGAGAATCCGGGGGAACAGAGGCTGAGGGCACTCCTTCAGGCGGCCGAAGATCTCTGTGTGGAAAGGTTTCTTCAGGAGGATGAGGTATGAAACTCACCGGACTCCATATCAACGGGTTCGGACTGTTTCATGACCTGACGATGGATGAGGTTTCGCCGTCTCTGACGATCTTTCTCGGCAGAAACGAGTCCGGAAAGAGTACTCTCCTCGCATTTTTCAGGGCCGTGCTATTTGGCTTTCCGGACGGCAGGAGCAACGAAAATCCCTATCCCCCGTTGTTGGGGGGAAGGCACGGTGGGAACATCACCCTCATGACCGACACCCATGAGAAATATGTGATCGAGCGGTATTCGGGTCCCCGGGGAGGGCCGGTCCATGTGCTTGAGCGCGATCAGACCCGGGGTGGAAGGGCCGTTCTCGGACGGCTTCTCGGGGGCATCAACCGGGCCCTTTTCAAAAATATCTATGCCTTCAGCCTCTCCGAACTCCAGGACTTTGAAACCCTCGACACAAAAGCGGTCAGAGAGACCCTTTACAGCGCCGGCGCGGGCCTGGATCCCCAAACCCTCGGCAAGCTCAAAGGGTGCCTCGATAAAAGGGAAGGGGAGTTGTTTAAATCCGGCGGAAGGAAACCCGAAATTAATCTTCTCCTTGCCCGCCTCAATGCCATTCAGAGGGAGAAGAGGGCCCTGCAGGGATCCGTTGAGGAGTATGATCGTATCCGGTCCCAAATGTCGGCAGGGGTCGGAAAGATCCGCGCCGGGGAAGAAAGACGTGCCCGGCTCTCGGTGAGGCTCAAGAAGATCGGTCCCTTGATCCAGGCATGGCCCGACTGGATCAGCATTTCCCTGGCAGAATCAAGGCTTGAGGCCCTGGAGGCCATAGACACCTTTCCGCTCCAGGGCATCTCCCGGTTCGAGAATTTGAAGGCCCGTTTAGAGGACGCACAAAAGGGTCTCGCGGAGAAACAAGCAGACCTTGAGCGCCTGGAAAAGGAGATCAGGGGTCTGAGGGCGGCACCCGGACTTCTCGAACTGGGGGCTGAAATCCGCAGTCTCCAGAGGGATCAGGGGCATTTCGAGTCTGTTACCGGGGAACTTTTGGCCCTCAAGGAGGAGATCTCCGGCCGGGAAGAGCGACTTCAAGGGCATCTCAGGTCTTCCGGGGCCGGTTGGGATGAGGCAAGGGTTCTCGGGTTCAACCTCTCCCTGGGTCTGAGGGAAGAGGTCCGGCAGGTTCGCGTCAGGCTTCGGCTGCTTGCCTCAACGGTCCAGAGAAAGAAGATCTCCCACGATTTTGTGCTTTCCGAAAAGCGCAAGGCAAAGAAGGCCCTGGATCGCTTGAAGGAACCCGATATAAAGGACGCCAAGACTTTGGACGCCATGAAAGAGGCCTGCGGCCGTCTGGTCGACCGTGAGGTAAGACATCAATTGTTAGCGGTCGAAGGCAACCATGTCACGGAGCTGTGGGATGAACTCGAAAGGGAGCGGCGGTCCCTGGTGGGGCGGGAGGGGGTTTCCGCGGATCGACCCTTCTGGCCCATTGCCGGGCTCGCGGGGGCCGGGGCGCTCTACCTCGCCTGGGCGGGCTTCAGGGATCAGTGGACCTGGGGGGGCTTTATCGGAGGTGCGGCCCTTTTCTGTGCCTTTTTCCTCTGGTTCACGCGGAAGGAACGGCAGGCCTCGGAGAAAGAGCGTGCGAGGGAAATCGGGGAACGTCTGTCATTTCTGGCTGAAAGGGTGGGAGGACTCGAAGAAAGGCTTAGAGACATCGAGGGGGAAAGGACGCGTCTTCTGGAGGCCATGCAGATCGACGCCCGCATCCTGGGTCTTCAGGGGACCTTTTCCTCCGAGGGGTTGCAAACCAAGGATCTCGAGCTAAATGAGCGAGGAGAGGCCCTCAATCAATGGATAAAGGCCCTCGCGAATCTCGATGGGATTCAAAACCAGGAGGCCGGGGCCCGGTCCGAACTGGAAGAGGCCGAGCGCGGGTATCACCAATGCCAGCAAACCTGGCAGGCCCGTCTGATTTTTCTTGGTCTCGATCCTCTGCTTTCCCCGGGTGGTGCACTCGAGAGTTTGGGGCTGATCGAGTCCGGCCGGGAGCAGTCGGATCATCTGATGCGTCTCAGGGCGAAGATGGTTTCTTTGGAAGAAACAAGGGATGCCTACCGGGATCGGGTCAAACAGGTCTTGCATCGCAGTCAGGTGGTACCGGAAGAACCGGCGGATATTCGAAGCACGGCACAGGACCTGATTCGGGATTATCTCGAGGTGGAGCAGGCCGAGCAAAAGAGGACCCTTCTGGTAAAGGAACTCAAAATTTGCAGGGAATCGATCGACAGGCTCGGGGCACAGGTCAAGGCCCTGACAAAGGAGATGGCCAAGTTACTGCTCTCGGGCGGGGCCGACAATGAAGACCGCTTCCGGGAAAGGGCCCTAATTTATCAGAGGCGGAGGGAGTTGGAAGAAGACCTGGTAAAATGTCTTACAAGTATCAACCGACTTACCGGTTCCTTAAAGGACATCGGGGCACTGGAAGCGATGTTTTCGGGGCTTACCCTGGAAGACCTGGAGGCTCAACAGACGGCATTTGAAGGAGAATTGGAAGATCTCGAGAAGGGACTTGATCGCATGAAAAAGGAACAGGCCACCCTGGAAGAACAACTCCGTCAACTGATTCAGGACGATCGGATATCCGCCCTGAGGGCCGAGGAAGAAGGCCTCAGGGAGAATCTCTCTAATCTGGCCGAAGAGTGGGCCGTTCATAGACTGGCACGGGCCCTGATCAGAATGGCCGGTGAGAGGTATGAAAAGGAGAGACAACCCGGGGTGATCGCCGAAGCAAGCCGGTATTTTCAACAAATGACCCTGGGAGGATATTCTTCCCTTGCATCCCCCTTTGGGGAGAATCGCATCGAGGTGGTCTGCAGGGACCAGAGCCGAAAGGAGATCGGGCACCTCAGCCGGGGGACGGCGGAGCAACTCTACCTGGCCCTTCGTTTCGGTTTCATCCGGGAGTTTAGCAGGAATACCGAACCGCTTCCCATCATCATGGACGAGATCCTGGTCAACTTCGATCCCCCCCGGGCCCGAGCGGCCGTTAAGGCCCTCCTGGAACTTTCTCGACATCACCAGATCTTCTTCTTCACCTGTCACCCTCAAACCGCCAATCTTTTCCGCGAGGCGGACGTCCGTATCCCTGTTCTGGAAGTAGCGGACGGGAGGGTCATAACGGCCTTTTAGGATACCAGAAGGGGGAGCGGAGCGGTCAGCTATCTGTGGTCAGCAGTCAGCCAATGCATTGTTTTGTATTGTTTTTTGCTGATCGCTGATAGCCCGCCGAAAAAAGTCTTTTTTGGATGAGGACCGGCTATCGGTTTTCAAATCTTGACAAAGGCCGATGCCTTGAGAGAGAAAGGCAGGGGAGGGGTTTGTCCCCGATTTCCCGGGAAATCGGGGGAAAAATAGAATGGAGAAATCAAAAAATATGAAATCATATCGATTTTCAATGCCTTTGAAGGTCCGTATCGGCGATATCAACTACGGCAATCATGTCGGTCACGAGACCTTTTTTTCCTTTTTTCAGGAAGCCCGGATTGCCTATCTTGATCAGTTCGGTTTTTCGGAGTTCGATATCGGCGGTTGCGGGATCATGGTTTCCGAGGCGAATTGCAAGTACCGCCACGAACTCAATTTTGGCGATGATGTCATGGTGCAATGCGGCATCAGCGGATTGAAGACAAGGACATTCACCATGGATTACCAGATCCTGAGAGGCGAGGATATTTGTGCCGCCGGCTTTACGACAGTCCTCTGCCTTGATTATGTGAAAAAAACGATCGTGCGTTTGCCTCAGGCATTCGTCACCGCGATCAAGGGATTCGAGGGCATGCGCTGAGACTCATGGGAAGATGATCGCCCTATTGGGCCTTGCTGAAGTAATAGTCCACCCCCGCCTTGTAGCCGTTTCCGAATCCCAGGAGATTGTTACTCTTAGAGACCCCGGAGGGACTCAGGCCGAACTGGACCGCCCGCCCCACACTCACACTCGGCGTTCCGCCCACACCCACCCCGGCGGATATGGGCCCTGCCTTCACGCCGACGCCGAAGTTGTTCCCTAGAGCATTGACGAATTTCTTGGCTGCCTTGAGGATCTCTTTGTAGTCGCTTATTTCCAGGGAATAGGCGGCGACGGCCCAGAGAGAGGCATCCACACCCACCAGTGCCCCCACGAGAAAACTTGCGGACTGGGCATAGAGATCCCCGATGAATTTTTGCACCAGAGCACCGTTTTCTCCGTTATCCATCACCGCCACGGTTCGGAAGGTCGTCTTGTCGAATTCCAGCCAGGCCCATCGGGGTTTGTCGTCGATTACGGCCGGGTTACTGGGGAACAGCACGATCTTGCTATACAGATTCGAGATGCGATCCACGATAGTCTTCGGGTATTTTTTCTCCTTTAGCTGAGCCACGAAATCATCCGTGTTGGTATCATCCAGGGCCATGAGTTGGGTTCCTTCCGGGCACTGATCCCAGATATCGAAAAGCCCCAGCGCTTCATTGCCCAGGGCCGTGGCCTCAAAACGGGCATCACTCATTCCGGCCATGATGTAAAAGGCCTTTTCCGCCGTCTCATTGGGTTTGTGGTGAATTTCATTGTGGGGGTAGATGAGATCCATATGCATGGAGGCCGGGGCCTCGCCTTCCGTCTTTTCCACCGTGACCATCAGGTACCGCGCCTTTTGGGTGCGCCCGATGACAAGTCCCAGGGTCTTTGCCAATTCGGCCTCATTTTGGGTCTGGGCCGACAGAAATCGCACCAGTGCCCCCCGGGTGTACCATTTGAGAGCGGAGAGGGCATCCGGCTTTCCGGTCACTGTTTGACGCGCCTTTTCCCGCATGGTCGAAAGTCCTTTGACCGCAGCCGAAGGAAGATCCGGACAATTGACGCCCAGGGTGTGAAAGACACCCGTGATTTCGGTTCCTTTACCGAGATACCGGGTCCGGGTCAGGGTGTCGTTCCCGTCGCTGATCTCGATGATCTCCCCGATCACCTCGAAATCCCCGGT
This sequence comes from uncultured Desulfobacteraceae bacterium, assembly GCA_964401325.1. GTDB lineage: Bacteria > Desulfobacterota > DSM-4660 > Desulfatiglandales > HGW-15 > CAYNYM01. The sequence goes on from CAYNYM010000002.1 coordinate 22,850, forward strand.
ATTTACACAATAATCCGGGCCCGAGCGGACCCTTCCCCGGGGTCCGTCCAGGACCCCCTGATAGGCCAGGCCTCCGCCCACGGCGGTCTTGGTAAACCCGATGTCCAGGG
>CAYNYM010000003.1:0-22878 GCA_964401325.1 uncultured Desulfobacteraceae bacterium
ATAAAGCTTCAAAATTTTCGGCCTCAATATCAAAATTAGCCTCGCTTGGTTGCTCGAAGGCTTCAGCCCCGTTGTCTTCCTCTGGAACGTTTACATAAGCAGTATGCATCCCGGCGGCCCGAGCCGCTGCCAAATCACCTTCATGGGCAGCAACCATCATGGCCTCTGCCGGTTTCAATCCTAGAAGGCTGGTCCCTTTTAGGTATGCTTGCGAAGAAGGTTTGTAATAGCCTAAAAACTCGCATGACAAAATACCGTCCCATTGCACCTTGGCCGCTTTTGAACTGCTGACGATGCTTTCCCAATTCAAGATAGTGAGCACCACTACCGTATATTTGGTTCGCAAACGTTTAATCGCTTCAGGGGCTCCGGCAAAGACTTTAAGGTGGTGCCAAGTCGATTTTACGAGAGACATATGGTCGATGGTGGTCAAAAACGGATAGCAGTTTGTCAAATTTTCTAATGCCTTCAGATGCATGTCATCCGAATTTATCCAGGGCAAGTTTCCAAGTCTCACCTGCGTGTGAATGTTAAACATTTCTCCTCGCCAGTCATTGGCGAAGGCTTCAATATCTATTGCTTGACCCTTTTCATCAGCCAATTCCCGGATTCTTTCCCTGACCGTGTTTTTCCAATCGAACACGGTTCCGCCTACATCGAAAAACAACCCTTTGACTCCGTCCATATGTCCTCCAGGTTTTTAGTTTGTCGCTTCCCATGTAAACCATATAACCATCTTTAACCTCTCGCTTTTCTCGTTCACCAAGGGCTGGGTTTTTCCCCATTTAGACCTTATGGCATTCTCTATCCCCTCTTTCTCCTCTATAACCCTCAAAGACAGTCTTTCCCAAAAATCCTGATGATCACTTCATCAGGTTCGGCAGGAAAAGGGCCAGCTGAGGGAAAGCAATAACCAGGATGACGCAAAGCACCATCATGAGGAGAAAAGGTGTCACGCCCCGAAATATGGTGAACAGAGGCACGTCTTTGGCCACACCATGAATGACATAGACATTCAGCCCCACGGGAGGCGTGATGACCCCCATCCCGGAGACGAGCACCATGATCACCCCGAACCATATGGGGTCAAAGCCCAGCTTCAATACGACGGGGTAAAAGATGGGCACGGTCAATATCACCATGGCCAGGGTATCGAAAACGCATCCCAGCAGGAGATAGACACATAAAATGGCGGCCAGGATGACGTAGGAAGACACAGGGAGGGTACTTACAAGAGTGGCCAGCTCAAAGGGCAGCCGGCTTATGGCCAGAAAGTACCCGAAAATCATGGCACCGATGACAATGACGAAGACCATGGCAGTCAGACGCATGGTCTCGCCCAGGGCGGCGACAAAATTAGCCCAGGTCATTTTTCCCTTGAAAAATGAAAACAGGAACGCCCCGAAAGCGCCTATTCCTGCGGCTTCGGTCGGCGTAAAAAGCCCCACATAGAGTCCGCCCATGATCAGCACAAAAAGCCCCACGATGCCCCAACAACTCCGCAGAGAAGCGAGCTTCTCCAGGAAACTCGTTTTTCCTCCGCGAGGACCCATTTCAGGTTTAAGACGGACCTGCACAGCAATGCACGCTATGAACAGGGCGGCGAGCAGAAGCCCCGGGAAGACACCGGCCATAAACAGTTTGCCGATGGACTGTTCCGTGATGATGCCGTAAATGATAAAAATAGAACTGGGAGGGATCAGAATGCCGAGCGATCCCCCGGAAGCCACCGCCCCGGTAGCCATGGCGGAGTCGTAGTGATATTTTTTCATCTCCGGAAGGGCAATCATGCCCATGGTAGCCGCGGTGGCCAGGGTGGATCCGGATACGGCGGCCAAACCGCTGCACCCGATGATCGTCGCCATGGCCAATCCGCCCGGAGCCCCTCCCAGCCATTTGTCGGCGGCGTAATAGAGGCCTTCGCTCAAACCGGAGTAGTGCGCAAAGGACCCCATCAACAAAAACAGCGGCAGCACGGACAAATCATAACTGGCAGCCGTGGAAAAAGGCACCGACCTGATCATGCCGAAAGCCCCTTCAAGGCTGGTGAGATAGGCATAACCCGTAAAACCGACCAAGGCCATGACCAAACCCACAGGCATCCTTAGAAACAGAAGGACGAGAAGCACGCCGATTCCAATCAGACCAATAGTTTCAGGTGTCACTTTTCAAACGCTCCATTTAGATATTCGAAGAATTGTTCTACAAGAACAAGATCGTAGACCACACATCCAATGCCTAACACGAACAGAAAAGGATAATGCGGAATGTGAAGTACACCGGATACATGGCCGGAAGCCCACAGGCTTTTTGCCTGTACAAGACCCTGCCACGCAATCAATGTGATGATACCGATTCCGAGGATGCATGTTGCGGCATCAATGAAGGCCTGTGCCCTTTTCGGAAATTTGCGGATCACCAGATCGACTTTCACATTGCCCCTCTTGACGGCGCAATAGCCAAAACTCAAAAACACCACAAAGGTCATCATAAACTCGATAAGCTCAATAGCGCCGGGGACAGGGATGTTTAAGAAATACCTGCCCACGACGTGAACGACGACCAGCATCATCAAGACGATGAGGAAAAAAGAGCCGACATACTGCAGGTACCGGCTCACGGGGTACGCAAAGCTTGCTATCCCTTCCGAAATTTTTTTCAGTGCCATGATTCCCTCAACCCACATTATGGTTAGAATACGACAGTCTTAATCCTATCGGTGCAAAAGTCGGGGACGCCGATCATGTATACCTTATTAGCTGAAAGATGAGGGATCCTCGGCTTTTGCATGCCGCCTTGTTCAGTCCTGCCAGGACCCGAATTCATCATTATAGTGCCGGATCAACTCCTTGCCGGTCTCCACAAATTTTCTCCCCGGGTATCCCTTCTTTTCCATTTTGTTGACCCATTCTTCCGAGATGGGGGCACACTGCTCTTTCCTCCTGTCCATCTCTTCATCACTGAGCGTGATGATTTCCATTCCATTTTTCTTGCCGATCTCGAACCCGTCTTTGTCTGCGGCATTCCAAGCCTTACCGAGGAGATCCGCTCCAACCGAGCCGCTGCACTCATCGATAATTTTTTGAATGTCTTTTGGCAGACTGTTATACTTGTTCTTGTTCATGGCAACCCAAAACCATTGGACGTAAAAATCTCCAAGGGTCATATATTTCGTGACCTCATAGAGCTTCCATGTCCTGATACCCTCGAGGGTAAAGATGGTGGCATCCACCGTGCCCTTTGACAAGGCCTGATAGCTCTCAGGCGCGGACATGGATACAAAGGAACTGCCCAGTGCTTTCACGATCTTACCAAGATCCCCGGGAGCCCTGATGATCAGCCCTTTCATGTCCTCCATTTTGCGCACCGGTTTTCTCGAAAATATCTGACCGGGTCCTTGCGAAAATAGCCACAGCAAATGGGTCTCTGAATACTCTTTTCTGAATTCAGGAAATTTTTCATACAGGCCCATCCAGGCCCGGCTCGCCGCCCAGGATGAATGTGCCCCCAAAAAGGGGAGCTGTGTCGCCTCACTCATGGGAAAACGACCGATATAATAGGGACCGGGATCAAGACAGATATCGACAGTTCCTGCTCTGACCGCATCATACATGTTTCCCGCTTTGGCCAGGGCGCAAGCGGGATAGATATTGACCTTCACCCGTCCCTGCGTTTTTTCTTCAACCATTTTTTTCCAGGGGACGACCACATTCATGTTTATCCAGGACACCTCGGAGAAAAGGTGATTGAAACTGAGCACAATGGGTTTCGGTTTTTTTGCTTCTGCAACAGAAAAACCCGAAAGAACAAACACTGAAGCCAGGAAAAAAACACCTAGAGCCGCTGACAGACTTTTTTTCATTTTTACTTCAACCTCCCCTCATCTGAAAAAGTTTGTTTAAATTCCCTCTTCAAAATAGCCGATACATGAACCAAGAATGATGTTCATGAATCAAAAGAAAAGCTTCTGCATCAATGAGACCTTTTGCTCCGCATGTTGCAGATGATCTTCAGTGAATTTGGCAAGCTTTTTTTTATCCCCTTTCACTATTGCATCGAGCATCTGCTTATGATCATTCAAAGACTCCCGCGCACCCTGCTCCGCGCTCAAACCTATGGCGCGTATCCACTGAAATTTGTCGATAAGGTGTGAAATGGTATCGATGAACACTTCCGATTTGGTCGCCCCGTAGAGAATTTCGTGAAACTCACTTTCAAAACGGATGATGTCGTGTAAGTTCTCATCTTCAATAGCCTTTTCCGCGTTCTTTATGTTGTTCTCGATGGCCTTCAGCTCGGAGGGCGTGATCCGTTCAAGAATCAGAGGAATGGCAAAATCTTCCATCAGCCTGCGCATCTTGAAGTATTCACTCATTTCCTTTGGCGCCAATTTTCTTACGATATAACCCCGCTTGGCACGCACAAGAAGCTTTTCATGTTCCAACATCAACAAAGCCTCTCTGACCGGGGTTCGGGTCATCTTCATTCTTTCTGCGATTTCGTTTTCAAAGATCTTTTGTCCGGGCTTGAGATCAAAAAAAATGATCTTCTCTCTGATTCGTTTATAGGCCTTTTCTCGCAAACTTTTTTCCATAATCACTCCCCACAGTGCATACGTTTACGTATATTGTTTCGCATACATTATAGTAAGATATTTATACTGTCAAGATTTTTATCACGCCGTTCTTTCGAATGGATCGAACTTTTATTTAATTACATAAATAAACAATAATACTTATTTTAAAATAATTTAGGTTATATACCAATTGCAATTTATCAGTCTTTTCATGTGAAAATCTACATTCAATTACATTCTATCCACATACGGGAAAAAGTGTTAAAGGCATGTTTCCGAAAAGGAGAATCCACATATTGACATTTTAAGGTATGCAATATAATATACACTAATCATATCGATTTATTGGATACCAGGAGGCCTGACTTATGATTATTCCACATCCGGCAAAACAAATTTATCTCTTCCTCCCGGGGTATATTTATGGATGGGCCATCCTCGTGATAAGCCTGGTGCTTTTCGGCTACACGTTACACCGCCGCTATCGGATCTTTCGCGGAGCTCAGGCGGATCCCCGTTTCCATTCCTTTGGCCGAAGAATTCTAGGTCTCATCACTTACGGCTTGATCCAGAAACGCCAACCCCGTTACCTCTGGGCGGGTATCATTCATATCATGATCTTCTGGGGCTTCTTGGCCCTGGGCCTGCGCTCCCTCGATCTGGTCACCGAGAGCCTGAACCTTCCCTTACTTCGGCCCCTCATGGCCGGGGCCTTCGGGGTCTTTTACGGCACCTTTAAGGACGGCTTTGAACTGATTGTGCTTGCCGCGTGCATATGGGCCATTTTGCGCCGTGCCGTCATAAGACCGCAAAGGTACAGGGGGAGTCAGGCCTTTGAGGCCTACCTCGTCCTGGGGCTCATATCTTTTCTCATGATTACCGATATGGTCTTCGAGGGGAGCGCCCTTTTGCTCTCGGAAAACTCGGCGTCCCCACTTCCCGCCGCCCGGCTGGCGACCCTGGTGTTGCCGGAGCATGCCGGGTTTCTCATGGCGGCTCACCACGGAAGCTTTTGGCTCCATATCCTCTGTTTTTTCTTCTTCCTAAATTTTCTTCCCCTTGGAAAACACTTTCACATCATCACAGCACTTCCCAATGTGTTTCTGCGAAAGTTGGAAAAAGGTGCACTCAAACCTGCCCGATGGGGAGTGCAAGACCTGGAAGAACTGGAAACCCTGGGTGTGGCGAAATTTGAGGATTTCACCTGGAAGCATGTTCTGGACTTTTTCACTTGCACGGAATGCGGCCGCTGTTCGGATGTGTGCCCCGCCAATGCGGTAGGTCGTCCCCTCTCGCCCAAGATGATGACCCTAAAGATAAGAGACCACGGTTACGGGAAACACCCGGTTTTCAGATGGAAGAAAGAAACACAGGGCGAAGGGCATGATTCACTCCTTGTCGGCGACGTGGTGACGCTTGAAGAAATTTGGTCCTGCACCACCTGTGGAGCCTGCGAGGAGGAGTGTCCCGTATGTATTGAATATATCGACAAGATCATTGACATGCGCCGTCACCTTATCGAAACGTCGCAAAACCCCAAATCCTTCAACCAGGTCCTGATGCATTTCGAGAAGACCGGAAACCCCTTCGGCAAGCCGGCCGCAAAAAGGGCGGACTGGACCCGGGAGATGGAGGAGGTTCCGGTGAGGATCCTCAAGGAGGGAGACGCGGTGGATGTGCTCTACTTTGTGGACAGTTATGGGTCCTATGATCCCGAGGTTCAGGTCATTGCATCGAATATCGCACGAGGCCTGCACCTGGCCGAGGTGGACTTCGGCATCCTGGGTCCCCTTGAGACGGACTCAGGCCACCAGGTCCGGCGGATGGGAGAAGAGGGCCTATTTCAGTTTCTAGTGGAGACCAACATGGAGACCCTGAAGGGGATTCGCTTCAAGAGGATCGTCACCACGGATCCCCATGCCTTCAATACCTTGAAAAAAGACTACCCTGGAGACTTCGAGGTCATTCATTACACCCAATTTTTTTCATCCCTTGTCGAACAGGGGGCCTTGAAACCCTCCACGGCCTTGAACTCAGAGGATACTTACACCTATCACGATCCCTGTTACCTGGGCCGGCACAACGGGATTTACGAGGAACCGAGACGTCTACTGAGGGCCATGCCAGGTCTCCATCTGGTGGAGATGGCAAGATCGAGGGACAGGAGTTTCTGCTGCGGTGGAGGAGATATCATTCTCTGGCACGAAATCGAAGGGGAGGAAGTGCGCATGGCGGGAAAAAGGATTCAGATGGCCCGTGAGGTCGGCGCCAATGTGATTGTTACGGCCTGCCCCTTCTGCCTTATCCATTTCCAGGACGCCATCAAGACGGGGGGTTTGGAGGATGAGATACGGGCGGTCGACCTTATGGAGTTGTTTATAGCTACACTGGAATCTGAAAAGGCTGAAACTTTTTAAACAAGGTGGATGAATTGACTGTTTTTCAGAGTCTTCTCCATGAAAACTTTTTTCGAGTAAGGGAATATGCAAATCATTTTCTGTAATCAAGACATGTAAGGAGGTTAAGAACGTGAACAGCATTGTCTGCGTAAAAAGGGTCCCTTTCACCCAAGAGGTGGACTTCGAGATGGATGACCAAAGAAAGGATATCCGCAAAGACATGCTCGCCTATGTGATCAACGAGTGGGACAACTATGCCGTCGAAGAGGCGGTTCTTCTCAAGGAAAAACTGGGCGGTCAGGTCACGGCCGTTACGGTCGGAAAAGATGAGGACGAGGAAGTCCTGAGAAGATGTCTTGCCATGGGCGTTGATAAGGCCGTAAGGATTGATCCGGGAGGCCTCACACCGGACGCCTTTATGGTCTCGAGGATACTGGCGGAGGTTATAAAGGGGCTGGAGTATGATCTGATCTTCACCGGGGTCCAGGCCGATGACGTGAATGACGGCGCTGTGGGCATGATGCTGGCGGAACATCTCGCCATTCCCCACGCCGCGGTGGTGACCGGGATCGCGACAAAAGGACCTGAAGCCACGATTCGAATGGAACTTGAAGGCGGCATGGAGGAGGTCTCAAGGATCGGACTTCCCGCCCTTTTAAGCATTCAGACCGGGATCAATGAGCCCCGGTATGCATCCATGATGGCCATGAGAAAGGCGGCCAAAAAAGAGCTAAAGGTCATCCGGGTCGAAGATTTAGGGCTTTCGGAGGAAGATCTCTCACCATGGACGATGGTTGAGGAGGTTTTCCTGCCCCCTGAAACAGAGGGTGCGGAGATCCTGGAAGGTGATCCGGCGGCAGTGGCCGAAAAAATTCTTCAAATCATCAAAGAAAAGGGGGTGAGTCTATAAATGAGCGAGATCTTTGTGGTCATAGAACACAGGCAGGGAGAAGTGAGGGACATTGCCCTCGAAATGCTCTGGAAGGCGGGAGAGCTCTGCGATAAGCACTCCCACGATCTGACTGCGGTATTGCTCTGCGCGGGGGACGAACCCTTTATCGATGATATTCGGCGAGGGGTGGATCGGCTTGTCATGGTGGAAGACGCTGCGCTGAAGACCTTCAATGGGGATCTTTACAAGGAGGTCCTCAGCAGGCTTATCGGGGAATATCGACCCGTCCTCACCCTCATGGGACACACGGCCTGGGGTATGGATTACGCCCCTGCCCTGTCCGTCAAGGCGGGGTTACCCCTGGCGACGGATTGTGTGGATATCCTGATTGAAAACGATCGACCCCGGGTCATCCGTCAGGTCTATACGGGAAAACTCTTTTCCAGGGTCGCCTTCAAAGAGGCTCCCGGTTATCTTGTCACGGTGAGGGCCGGCGCCTTTCAGCCGGATGAAACGGCGGAACGCCGGGGAGAGGTGGTCACATGGAAGATCCCGTCGGACCTCCCTCAGGCCCGCACAGAGCTTGTGGCCTACGAGGATACGGGGACCGGTGAGGTGGATATCTCGCAGGCCGATCTCCTGGTTTCAGTGGGACGGGGCATTGGTGATGAAGAGAATCTTCCGGCCATGAAGGAACTGGCTGAACGCATGGGTGGCGTCCTTGCCTGTTCCCGCCCCGTCGTCGACAAGAACTGGCTCCCCAAGTACCATCAGGTGGGGACCTCAGGGAAAACGGTGAAACCCAAGATCTACCTGGCCCTCGGCATCAGCGGGGCATTTCAGCATGTGGCGGGGATCAGCGGCGCCGGCACCGTGATTGCCGTCAACAAGGACAGAAAGGCCCCCATATTCAGGATGGCAGACTATGGGGTCGTGGATGATCTCATGACGGTCACCGAGGCCTTGAAAGAAAAATTGAAGAATTAGGATTTACCCCTGTCGAAGGACACATCTTTTAGTGAGGGGAAAGATCTTCTGCGCCTCATGGCGTTTAGCCGGTCTTTCCCCCCAAAGATGATTTTTGAGCGGTGTTCAAAGAATTTTTCCAACCATCCTGTTTTCAGCAGGAATTGGTGAATTAGGCGGTGGCTTTAGGATTTGGAGGACTTGATGCATGCTCTTGCTTTTCCCTACCACAACGAGACTGAAACAGACCATCACCTCCGCCAAGTTTCCGCCATTCCGAAAATCCCTCCCCCCCTTTCAGAGCTCAAGTCTTTCATGTGTTTTGCCGATAGGTCTATTGCAGGCGTGAACCGCACGCACCTTTTTCCCAGTTGCAGACCACGGCCGAGAGCAACTGGGTGACAGCCGGCATCAAGGACCGCTCATCAAGGAGTGAATTATCTCAGGTAAGTATTATTGGTGATCAGCTCTCGGTCTTCGGCAAGAGACAATAGACCGAAAAGATAATGCCGTACGCTGCACCCTCCACCCGGTGCGTTTTGGTTTCCGGGGGATAATAACCAATTGTTGCAAGGGTAAACCAAACCAATGCCCGCTTCTGTTACATTGCCCAAGAACAAGACACCGTTCGTCTCCCCAAAAACTACCGCCGGGTACCCGCGGGAATCCATAAAGAAAATGGCGGTGCTCTTTACCGACATCGTGGGATCATCCGCATTTTTCAGGTCGCATGGGGACATCGAAGGCAGGCGGATGCTCAGGAAGCATCAGGATCTGGCCACGCCGCCGATCATTGAACACGGAGGCGTGTTGGTGAAGATGCTGGGCGACTCTGTCATGGCGTACTTCCTCAATGCCCGGGAGGCCCTCAAGTCCGCCATCAAGATCCAGGAAAAATTCAGGCACCATAACCACGGCAAAGAACACAAGGCCCAGATCCATATCAGGCTCGGGATTCATTTCGGCGACGGGATTGTTGAAGAAAGGGATATTTTCGGCGATGTCGTCAACATGGCCGCCAAATTTCTGCCCCTTGTTCAAGGTGACCAAATCGTCATCTCGCAACAGGTCCGTGATCAGGTCAGGGATCTTCCTTCGGTGCATCTGCAACCTTTCGAGTTTTCGAGAAAAGACACCGCACTGCCCGAAGGATTCACACTCTTCCAGGTCCTCTGGGATGCGAACGTCAATTTTGATCCTCTCATGAAAACCCTGATCTACTTCAGGCCCCTATTTAATCTCGGCAAGGCCGATTTCGCAAAGACCTGGGCCGATCTGCTCAACACCAAGGACCGTTTTTGGGGGGGTAAAGTCGAAAAAGAGACTTTGCTTCAGGACAAATCGGTGGTCATCATTGTCCGCCAGGCAGCCTTTGCACTGACTCTCGCAAAAAACATCTCCGAATTTCTCAGAGACCACCTCGGGCAAGAGGCCGTGCCCTTTGTTCCCATCCAGATTCTCATCGATGCGGGATCCTACCTCAGGGCAGGCCGACTGGACCTTGGAGATCTCAAGGTCAACTGGGAAGAGATCAAACCCGGGGGCGTTTACATCTCCCCATCGGCCCATGACCACATCAAACGGACGGCGAAAATATCCATCACTCCGGCACCGGATCCAGGCCGAACCGGGGCATTTTACAAAATCGACCTCCAGGAAGACCACAAGGACGAGTCACGTCTCTTCCTGTATCAAGGCGCCCTCATTCAGGGGGAGTATTCCCCGTGCTTCTATTGTGGCGACAGGCGCCATGCCACCACGAACTGCCCTTCCAAGGGCTTTACTGAGATTACCCATGGGTTGAGCCAACTGGGCTACCGGCCTGTGGAAGAAATCAATAATCTTTTTTTTAATTACCTGAATGGAACCGCCCCCAAACTTCAGGCAAAGGCCCAACCTCCGGCCTCGGCCAACAAATCCGAGCAATGGGCGGTTGAGGGTTTCTATGAACTCAAGGCGGTCTACCAGTTGCGTTTTTTCAGGGCCCTCTGGGATGCAAGGGAAGAGAACTGGAATCGCATAGGGGAGAGATCAAATGGAGGCGGGGAGGGGGGACTCGTATGGATAGGGCAGGATTGCATTCGGGTCTCCAACCTGGCACAGGCCCAGTCCATTCTGTTGGATTCCCTGAACAAAAACCCCCAAGATTACAAGGTCTACTGTGCCCTTGGCTTCCTGAACATCGAAAAGGAGGATTTCGCGCAAGCGAAGTACTACATCAACAAGGGCCTGGAAAAAGCCAGAACGACACCCCAAAAGATCTTTCTGCACTTTCTTCTCTCCCGCCTTTATGACCTCGGTGGCGACGCCGCCAGGGCGGAAGAAATGATAAGAAAAATTCGTTATCTCAATCCCTACTGCTACGAAGCCCTCTACCAGGAGATTGTTTTTCAATTCCTAAAAGGCAGAGACGCCGTTGCCCTGCACCAACTGATCAAACTGATCAGAAAGAACAGGGAATATTACCTCCACGCCCTCATTGATCCCGATCTCGCAGCATATAGCGCGATGATCCACAAGGAACTGAAAGGTCTCCTGGAAGAGGCCGAGGACGAGGCGTTGAAATTGATCGGGAGCGCAAAATCGGCCCTGCAGGAAATCAAGAGGTGGCTGGATGATAAGGACCTCGAAATGGGCGAGGCCCAGTCACGCTGGCAGAAGATCGAAGAACTGTCAAGGGCGGGGAGTTATTTCGGATATCTGGACATCATTCATTATGCCCGCAATATCATCAACATGGGCCACACGTGTATAGAATCCCGCAGGGAAAAGCTGATAACGGTCATCGATGATCTCAATGATCGAACAGATAAATACCTCTCAGATATCAGGGGATTTCAGTACACTTTTCTCGTTGATAACGTGAGAAGGGATCTTCTTCACATTCAGGCCAGGATTAGCAAGGATTGGACCCGACATGAGCCCGCGGCGGCGGTTAAATTCCGGGAGGTCTATGAGTTGGCCACAGTCCTTTCCTCGGAACTGGACGACATCGGGGCCCGGATTCGAAAACTGGACATCGCTCGGCGGATACTTCTCTTTATTACGGGGTTTTTCAAGAAGAGCCTGATTTTTCAATCGGCCAACCTTTTTGTGGCCATGATTTTGTTCCCGATTCTGGCCTATTACCTGAACTTCATGATACCGGTCTTTACGGTCACCTCTCAAAACATGTGGTCCTACCAGAAGGGGGTTCTCATACTGGGAGGCATATCCGGTCTGTTACTCGCGGTCGTATCCACGGCAAAGAACCTGCATGCGAAATAACGGGCCAATCTCATTTCCGGACAGGGACTATGCGTCTGCCCCTCATGCATCATGCCATGAGGCCGGATGCCTCATCATAGTGGGCGGAAAAAAAGGCCCCTCGCCCGGAAAAGACACTGCACCTCGCCAAGATGTGTTCCGCGACTTCCCTTCTTCTTGTCTCTTCCAGACCGTTAAACCCCAGCACAAACGCCTCGTCATCGCCGACTTCTGACAACAGACGCCAGATCTGACCGGCGGTCATCTCAGCCGTCACACCGAGCTTGCCATCCGATGCATTCCCTTCGAACACCCCTTTTGTCCGGTCCAGCAGGCGGTCCAACTCTCGTTTCAGCCGATCCACCTCAACCTGGACGTCCTGCAGGGATCTGCATGGCTCGCTCATGGGACAAAGGGTCTCGTAGCCCGCCATTTTCAGGCGAATACCGATACGGAGGCCCCTCTCATTTTCCCTTTCGGGCTCCCTGATGATCTCGAAAATTTCTTTCATGTCTTACGCCTCCTAGACTCTTCCGGCCTTACGCGTCGCCTCAGTCGAAAGGCACCTTTTGAAAAGAATGGCGGAATTCAGAAAGGTTAATGAGAGTAGGTGGTAGGGAACAAATTAGAGCTCCAGTTCGCTGTTTTCCCTGGCCGCTTCGACGGACATGGAGGGATTCCTTTCCCGTGCTATTGCCTTGCAAAGACTTTCTATGGATCCCAGTTCGGAATCCTCACGGGAAGGATCGTGATGAAAGAGTATCAATCTTTTGACGTCCGCCCTGTGGGCCAGATCGATGGCGGCCTCATAATCCGAGTGCCCCCAACCCCTTCGGTCAAGGATCTCAAGGGGAGTGTATTGGGCATCATGGATCAAGATATCCGCGTCTTTGCAAAAGGCGATATAGTCCTCCGGGGACCTGTCGTTCCGGGAATCTTCCCCCAATTCATTGTCTGTAAGGAAAACCAGGGTCCTGTCCCCCTCACGAAACCTAAAGCCCAGCCCCCCCTGTGGATGCCGAAGAAAGATGCTGTCGATCCGTGTGTCTTCGATTTCAAGCACGCCCTGACTCAATTTTTCCACATACTTTATCTTTGAGGTAAGGTCGTCAAATCGAATCGGGAAAAACCCGTCCCCCATCTTGTTATCAAAGGTATATCTCAATCCCTTCATGCAGGTCGGGTATCCGTCGATGATGATCTCGGATGAAGGCTTGTAAATGGGAGAGAAGAAGGGAAAACCTAGGACATGGTCCCAATGGATATGCGTGATCAGGAGATGAACGGAAAGGGCTTCGTTTTCTGCTACGAGCTTGTCACCAAGGGCCCGGATGCCTGTTCCTGCATCAATGATGACCTTTTTTCCGCACTGAAGCGTGAGTTCGAGGCAGGTGGTATTTCCCCCGTAGACGGTGGTACCCTCCCCAGGTACTGCAATGGATCCCCTGGTGCCCCAAAATCGTATTTTCATAATCTTCCATCCTCATTCGGCGCCGTCTGAAGATCGGGGTATTTTGGAAGTTCCCTTTGGCAAAACATCTTTCTCCCCGTGCGGGGTTGGGGCAATTTACGTTATCCCGGGACGGGTGTCAATCCAAAAACACCAATGATACAAATATGATAAGTTCTGGAGTTTGCATCGACCAGTCAGAGCCTTCACTTGGTGTTTCAAAGGCCTTCCACCCTTTGTCACGCGGCCTTTGCCCGGGATACCCCGGTTCTTGGGAAAAAAGGGTGATTTCAAAAAGGCCTCATGGGGATGGCACCGAATTCGAAAAAAAACGGGAAGGCAATCTATGCCACCGGCCCTAAAGGACCAGGTCTTCCATGTCAAAATAAACTTGAGGCATCATCCCACCAGGCAGGCACCGTTGGACTTTTTGGGAAGCCCTCCGTCTTGCCAAAACCCCTTTGATGCCTTAACATCTTTGATAGGGCAAATGCGGTTAACATCCGCCGATTTTTCACTCTTTTGTTTAAGGCCTATTGGGCCTGACTTTAAGCCCATGCGAACAAAAATCCGACATGGGACAGGCCTAGTGCTTGTCCTTCTGCTGCTCTTGAGCCTGACCCTTCCCGGTTGCCGTCTGAGCTATATCCTTCACGCCGCGACAGGCCAGGCGAAACTGCTTTCCGGCGCGGTCCCCATGGAAGAGGGTTTGAGCAACGGTGCCCTGAGCATTGAAAAAAAGGAGCGCCTGCGCCTGGTGCCCACCATAAAGGCCTTCGGGGAGAATGCCCTGGGATTAAAGGAGACAGGCAACTATGAAAAGATCTATCTGGCCTCCCCTCACCCGCCGATCTACCTGATATCGGCCTGCCCCAGGGATCGCCTGGAACCCGTCACCTGGTGGTTTCCGATCGTGGGCAGCATGCCCTACCTCGGTTTCTTCGACCTGGAAAGAGCCCGGGCTGAAAAAAAGGGACTCGAGGCAAGGGATCTCGATGTCAGCCTTGGCAGTGCGGATGCCTACAGTACCCTAGGCTGGTTTCGGGACCCCGTGACCCTCAATATGATCGAGGCACCCACCCTGGATCTGGTTGAAACCATTTTGCACGAGATGACCCATACGACCCTCTATGTCAAGGGCCAAGGGGCGTTCAATGAAGGCGTGGCGGTGCTGGTGGGCAAGATGGGGGCCCTGCTTTTTCTGGAAGATCACTACGGACCCGACCACCCCCTGGCCCTGGAGGCGCAGGGTTCCATTGAAGACGAACGCCTTTTTTCGTCCTATATGAATACGCTGCTGGAACGACTGGAGGCCCTTTACCGCACCCCCCTTCCTTATCAGGTCAAACTGGGACAAAGGGAAG
Organism: uncultured Desulfobacteraceae bacterium; assembly: GCA_964401325.1. Classification (GTDB taxonomy): domain Bacteria; phylum Desulfobacterota; class DSM-4660; order Desulfatiglandales; family HGW-15; genus CAYNYM01. The sequence goes on from CAYNYM010000003.1 coordinate 14,894, forward strand.
GCTTATTCATGGAGGCCCTGGAAGAATTCGAGCACCTGAGGCCGAAGCTGAAAACAAGCCGATTCACGGCCTTTGGGCGTGTTCCCCTGAACAATGCCTATCTCCTGACCATCGGCCTCTACCACCGTCATTTCCGACTCTTCGAAGAGGCCTTCAGAAAAAATGGTCGGTCTATCAAAGAAACCCTTGTTTTTCTCAGGGGTCTTGCCGAAAATGGGGGAGATATGCTGGAAAAGATGCGGATCGGGTCGGCCTCCCATTGACCTGGTCCATGGGTAACCCGTGCGGCTTGTCCATGAGCCCGTCTCTCCCCGCAGACGCAAAAGGCTCAGGAAAGCCCGATGGGCGGGTTTCCGGCTGGAAATGCCCGGAAGGTATCCTACTTGGGGTTCCACGTTGAGACCAATCACAAAAAAAATCGTCCTGGCCCTTTCCGTTGCCCTTCTCTTGCTCGTGACAGGCCTTGCCGGAACGCTCCTCTATTTCTATCACCACCCCGCCTCCCTCAAGCCCTTTATTGAAAACACGGTCTCCCGGGCGGGCGGGGCCGCATTCACCATCGATGACCTCTCCTATTCCCTCAAGCCCCTGCAAATTCGTGCTGAAGGGATCCGGTTGATCCCGGGTGAAAGACTCAAGGGCATCTCCCTCCATATTCCCGTCCTCATCGCGGACATGGCGCGGGAAGGCCCTTTCAACCGCAAGCGGCTCATATTCAAAGTCCTGAAGGTCAAGGGATTTTCCATCGACGTCTCCGGGGACCTCCGCCTCCCGGAATTCATTCCCGGGGAAAGGCACGCCTCATGGATTTCAAAGGTCCTTGGACGACTTTTTGCCTTTCTCGTTTTCAGGGAGGTTGAATTTCAATCGGCGGAAGTCTCGGACGGTCACATCTCCGGGCGGCTGGCGGATCAAGCACTCGATATTTCAAGTATCCGGGCCTCCCTGACGCCGGAACGTCTCCTTGAAATCGCTTGTGGGGTTCGTTTCGATTGGCCTTCCCGGGAAACACTCCTCTTCGCCCCTAATCTTCGGTTTACCTCCGATCGGGCCCATTCCCTGGTAGACCCGGAAATCAAAGGACGTGTCGCGTTTGAAGGCGGCGTCCTCAGGAGCCCATCCCTGGAAATTCCCGCCATGGACGGCAAGGCACAACTCGTTTTTCGCCGGGATCTAAAAAGACTCACCTTTACCCCCTTCGAACTGGCCCTAAAGGGGGTCAACACAAAAGAGGGCTTTCTTGAACCCCTGTCGCATCTGGACTTGAGTCTCAAGGCCACCGGGCACTTCGACCTTCAAGGCTTGGGTGCCCGGATCTCGTCCTTCCACCTGACCCTCGGCGATATCATGGATGCACGGGGACGCCTGCAAGCGCGTATAAAGGGCGTACCCGGCGTGGATCTGGATCTTCTCACCTGCCGTCTTGTGCCCGAAAAACTGCTCCCCCTTCTCCCTCCTGAAGTCAGAGAGCCACTGAACTCCTGGACCCTTTCGGGTCCCGTCTCCCTGGAGGGCAAAGTCCGGGCCGTCATGGCTGAGGGCGGGCCGAACTTGGATTGTGATATTCGCACACGACTGGACAAGACGCCCTTTTTCTTTGCAAAGGACGGGAGGCATTTGAACGGGGAGGTCTCCGCAGATTTAAAAATCTCAGGCGGCATTCCCGACGTCACGGTCCGAGGAAAGGTGGTCACGGCCAACACCCTCTTTTCCGCCAACGGAATCACGACAGGACCGATGAGAACGAATTTCGGTCTGACCTATAAAAAGCCTCTGATCCGGATCAATGACCTTGAGACCCTTGTTCCTCAGGCCAATTTCGCAATAGGAGGCGAGCAAGCCGTCCTTCGGGATATTCGTTTCCGCACCTTACAAGGCACCTTTGACCTGAACAAGAGAGACTTGGATCTTCCCAAGGCCACCCTGGACACGTCCCTCTTGAAAAACATCGAAATGTCTTTACACCTGGACCGAACGAAAACATCTGCGACCCTCATGGGAAAGGAGAGTCATCTCATTGAAACCGCCCGAACCTTCGGGTTGCTGCCCCCGGGGTGGCGGTTCCAAGGGAGTGACACCCTGGATGTCCGTGTCGTTCAGGGGCCAAACGGCGATTGGTCGATCGAAGGGAAACTGGCCGTGCAGCATCTCAACCTAGAAAACCGGGACGCCACCTGTATGGGCGAAGGGATTTCCATGCGTGTCCGAATAGAGAGCACCGTGACCCGGGACCTTTCCCGAATAGAGGCCAAGGCCTCCCTGGGGGCGGATGTCGGTGAGATTCTCTTTGGTCGCTATTACTTCAACCTCAGTGAAAACGGTTTTTACACCGACGGTGAAGGGACCTTGGATTTTTCCCGTCAAACCCTCGAACTGCCCCGCCTCACGGTCTCATCGAGGAACCTCTTATCCCTTTCCCTCAAGGGGATGCTCGCCCGGGCGCCCGAAGGTGGCCAAGCCCTTATCCGCCTGCATATTCCCCGGACGCCTGTCAAACCTCTTTTTCGACATTTCCTCTTGGAACCCTTTAAGATGGAAAAGCCACTGCTGACGACTTTGAATGTCGGTGGCCTCCTTTCCTCGGACCTGCACCTGTCGCTCAACGGAGCCCACCGGACAGCCAAAGGACACCTCCGATGGGAGGCGGGCCGGCTGGCATCCGGGGAACGTGGTTTCAGCTTCCGGGGTATCGATCTGCGTTTTCCCGTTTGGTCCGGGTCCATGGGCATGAAGATCCCGGACATGCCCTTGAAAGGAGCGCTATCCGTCGGCTCCATCGACCTGCCCATTCTCCCCGAACAGTCCCTGGCCTTGGAACTCCAAGCGGTGCCAGACAATCTGATGATCAAGGACGCCACCTTTATCAAAGTGCCCGGCGGTGAAATCGAAATAGGCCCCCTGTCTTGCACCGGTCTGTATGCCTCTGACCCGTCTATTGAAACGAGCCTTTCCTTTGAATCCGTGGATCTGGATCCCCTGCTCTCCCAGGTATGGGCCAGGCCCATAAGCGGCATCGCTCACGGAAAACTGGCCCCTATTGTTCTAAAAGGCGACCGATTGAAAACCCGGGGGGAAGTCCGCGCCGATGTCTTTGGAGGAAAGGTCACCGTGTCTGAACTCGAAGCCTCCGGCATCCTGACATCAACTCCGATTTTCAGGCTCAATGCCAACTGGAAAGATCTCAGTCTCAAAGACCTCACCACGGACACGGCCTTCGGGAAGGTCGACGGCATCTTAACGGGTTATCTCAGGAATCTGCAGATCGCCTATGGTCAACCCCAGCGATTTCAATTGCTCCTGGAAACCGTGAAAACAAAGGGAGTCCCACAGAGAATAAGCGTAAAGGCGGTCGATAATATTGCCCGAATCGGCGGAGGTCAGAGCCCTTTCATGGGGGTGGCGGGGATGTTCACCTCGTTTTTCAGAGAATTCCCCTATAAGAAAATCGGGGTAAAGGCCTCCCTGGAAAATGATGTCTTCAGGATTAACGGCACGATCAAGGAAGGGGAAACCGAGTACCTGGTAAAAAGGGGTAGCTTTTCGGGTGTAAATGTTGTAAATCAAGATCCTGATAATCGTATCAGTTTCAAGGACATGGTCAAGATTATCAAACGGGTCATAGCATCGCAAGGTGGCCCCGTGATAGAATAATTGAATCGGATTTTGGTTCCGGATGGAGGAAGTGAACATGAAAAAATACCGCAAATCCCTGGGAGTTGCTCTTTTCTCCGCTCTCCTTTTCACCTTTGCCTGCGTCACGATCAACATCTACTTTCCGGCGGAAAAAGTAGAATCCGTTGCAGGAGACATCGTGAACGAGATCAGGGGAACAGAGACAAATGGGGATAACGATACGCAAGGAAAAAATCAAAGTCTCCTTTTTCGGCAAATCTTTCTGGCCCTCTCCCCTTCACCGGCCTGGGCCGAGGACGCGACCACGGTTTCCAACCCCACCATTCGGGCACTGAAAGAAAAGATGAAGGTCCGTTTTGCCCGGATGAAACCCTTTTATCAAAAAGGGATGCTCTCAGAGGGAGGCAACGGATATGTGTCCCTCGGCGGCACCCAGGGGCTCGGCCTCAAGGATAAGCGGGATCTGAAGGCCCTGGTGGATGCGGAGAACAAGGACCGCCGAACACTTTATGCGGAAGTGGCCAAGGCCCTGAAGATCGATCCGAGCCAGGTCGACAAAATCGCCGAAATCTTTGCCAAGGAATGGAAGAAGTCCCTTTGATCCCCCTTTCAAAGCTCGGGGGAAAGGTCTCCTTCACCTAGAACAAAAAGAGTTTCACTTGATTAGACTATGGATAAAATAACCCCCAAGAGCTACGACAAATACATCAAAGGCCTCATGGACATCAGCCAGGCCATCACCTCCGATCTCTACCTGGAAGATCTCCTCAAGCTCATCGTCATGGTAACGGCCAAGGTCATGGGCGTTGAAATCTGCTCCCTGTGGCTCATTGAGGAAAACGAATCCCGAAAGAAAATCCGCCTCAAGGCCACCCAGGCCATTGATCCCGAATACGTAAAGGACCGTGCGCTGAACATGGACGAGGGTGTGGTGGGATATGTCTCCACCCACAATGAGCCCCTCATCTTGAAAGACGTCCTGAAGGAACCCCGATTCAAAGAAAAGGATATGGCCAGGAACCTCGGCCTGGTCTCTATGGTGGGCGTCCCTCTGCGCGTCAAGGAACAGGGCGTGATCGGCGTCCTCAATTGCTTTACGGCTTCACCCCATAATTTCTCCGAAACAGAGGTGAATCTCTTGACCACCGTAGCCAATCAGGCCGCCATCGCCATTGAAAACACACGGCTTCTCGTCAAGACCAAGGTCATCGAAGAAGAGCTCGCCACTCGGAAAAAGATCGAAAAGGCCAAGGAAATCCTGATGATGAAAAAGAATCTGCCCGCGAACAAGGCCTTCCGCTGGCTTCAAAAAAAGAGTATGGACACCCGGAAATCCATAAAGGAAATCGCAGAGGCCTTAATTATCTCACAGGATCTGTAACCGCACCGAAAAAACCCCTTGACAAGACAACAAGCACCGATTATAAAATAGAACTTTATTTTAGTTGTAGTAATACAATGGGGTATTGCTCAAAGAGACGATGAAGTCCACAACCCGATGAAGGGTGTGGGCTTTTTTTGTTCCGCCTTCCGGATGACGGGAAGCCATCTCTCCGGATCAAGGGTTGCAGTTTTCTCTGACCCGAATCACGCAGAATTCAAATATAAAGCATTCCTCACAAGGATGTGAGAGTGTTTTCCTTACAAAGGACAAAGGCGTCTGCTTCTTCCTAATAGGAGAAGAACGCTTTTTTATTTTTTATTCTAATCTTGAAACGTCAGGACAAAAATTACATGAAGGAGAAGAAGTCATGAATCTTCAAAGACCCAATGCAAATGATGTATCCCAGACCTTTAACCGTTCCAAAAATGTGGTGCCCAGTTCAGGCCTTTGCTCACGCTGCGTGGACGGATGTCGGGGAAACTGCGAGGTGTTCAAGTCCTCTTTCAGGGGACGGGAAGTCATCTACCCCTCGCCTTTCGGGGATGTAACCGCCGGAGCGGACAAGGACTATCCCGTGGACTACTCGCATCTGAATATCCACGGCTACGCCATGGGGGCGAGGGGACTCGGTGTCATTCACGGAACCCCGGATACGGCCATTTTCCCCAAGGTAAGCACGGAAGCGGCCTATGGCTGGGAGAAAAAGACCAAGATGAAAGTGCCGGTCTTTACCGGGGCACTGGGATCTACGGAAATCGCCCGAAAAAACTGGAATTCCTTTGCCGTCGGCGGCGCCATCTCCGGCATCACCATCGTATGCGGAGAAAATGTCTGCGGCATTGATCCCGATCTCGAGCTGGACGACAACAACAGGATCAAAAAATCTCCCGAGATGGATCGCAGGATCGAGATTTATAAGAGATACCATCAGGGGTTTGGGGAGATCCTGGTCCAGATGAATGTGGAAGATACGCGCCTGGGCGTCGCGGAATACATACTGGAAAAACATGGCCTTGACACCATAGAGCTCAAATGGGGGCAGGGGGCCAAATCTATCGGCGGTGAAATCAAGGTCAACTCCCTGGACAGGGCGCTGGAACTTCAAAAAAGAGGCTATATCGTAACCCCCGACCCCTCCCTGGAGGTCAACCAGAAGGCCTTCATATCGGGCGCCATCAAGGAATTCGAACGGCATTCCAGGCTCGGATTCATTGATCAGGAAGCCTTCCTTTCGGAGGTCCAGCGCCTGAGGGATATAGGATTCAAGAGAGTCACCCTGAAGACCGGTGCCTATGGGTTCAGGGAACTGGCCATGGCCATCAAATGGGGAACCCAGGCCAAAATTGACCTCCTGACCATCGACGGAGCTCCGGGGGGTACCGGCATGAGCCCCTGGCGCATGATGGAGGACTGGGGTGTCCCCAGTATCTATCTCCATTCGGCGGCCGTGCAATTTGCGGAATATTTAAAAAGTAAAGGCGAAACCCATGTCTGCGATTTTGCCTTTGCCGGTGGATTTTCTACGGAGGATCACATTTTCAAGGCCATTGCCCTTGGCAACCAGAACGCGAAAGCCGTCTGTATGGGGCGCGCCATGATGATCCCCGGATTCGTCGGCAAGAACATCGAGCAATGGATGGCTGACGACGATCTTCCGAAAACGGTGGGCCAATACGGGACCACCCCCGAAGAGATCTTCGTATGCTATGAAAAGGTCAAGGAAATCGTTGGGAAGGATGAGATGAAGAATATTCCCCTAGGGGCTGTGGGAATCTACAGTTTCTGCGACAAGCTGAGGGTCGGACTTCAGCAACTCATGGCAGGGGCACGCTGTTTCAGGGTGCACGCCATTACGAAACGCGAACTCATGTCGCTCACAAAGGAATGCGCCGAGGTCACCGACGTACCCTACGTGATGGACTGCTACCGCGAAGAGGCCCTGGAAATCCTGGATTCCAAGTCCTCCTTTTCCATTTTTTAGCGTGGGTCGGTCAAGGGGTACAAAAAAAACAATATTTCGTGTCGGGGAGTGAATCTCATCATTCAGCATGTCTTCTTGTAGTATTCGCTATTTTAGACATTTAGGCAGTCAGAACCAGGCCTCAAAATACCCTCCGGGTCCGGGGTGTATAAAATCGAGCCCTTTCTTGGGGGTGGGTGAGCATGGAAGACAGACATCGTTGCACCGCTCACCCGCCCCTCACCCCTCCACAAATTTCTTGCCGCCGAACCCAAAAAGTGCCATAAGGATTTTATCGACGGAAGGCAAAGGATCCATATCCGGCCTCAATTCCCGCCATGAAAAATAGGGCATGGGCTTCGATATCTAATACGAAAACCCTTTGTCAGGCCTTGTCAAAAAAAGGCTTAACAAATCTTCACCAGGATAAACTCACCCGATGAAAGCTAAAGGAGAGAACTTCTTCGACCTCTCGTGTCATATATTGGAATGGGCCAACAAAGAGATTCCACAGATGGAATTTCTGGAGGGCGTCCTGAAGGTCATCCTCGAGTTTTCGGGCTGCAATGCGGCCCTGCTCTGGTTTGCGAACGGAAAAAGATGCCGTTGTGTAAAGAAAACGAGGGGAAGGAGCACTTCCTGGAATTTTGAAATTATCGATCCCCCTTCAAAACTCGAGGGGCAAAATCTGGAGGGCGTCCTCGCGCAGATCACCGAATCTGCCTCCGGCACCCAGTCCGCCTTCAGGACACCGACCGGTTCGATCTGGATAAGCGATGCGGATACGTTCCTCATGAGTTGCCCCGATGCCATTCAACGGCTCCAAAGGGAGGATTATTTTATTGGAAACGAATTCCGTTCGGTCGCACTCATACCGATCGCCTCTGGGGACGGACTACCGGGACTGCTGCAGATGGCCAGCAGGCGAAAGGCCTATTTCAGAAAGGACGATACAACGCAGTATGAGGGAGTCGGACAAATCATCGGTGTTTCCCTGAAAAACCGGCG
>CAYNYM010000004.1:0-22587 GCA_964401325.1 uncultured Desulfobacteraceae bacterium
CTCACAGGGTCCCTTCAAGACTTACGCGCCCAAGGATCCTGAACTGATCAAACTCCTGAGAAGCAAGGGCGTCAAGATAGCTGCCAAGCCTGCGGAGGAATCCCCATGGTTCCAGGTGTTTCTTTCCTGGGTTCCCATGCTCTTGCTGATCGGGGTGTGGATTTTCTTTATGAAACAAATGCAGGTGGGGGGAGGAAAGGCCCTTTCCTTTGGCAAGAGCCGTGCCAGGCTCATGTCGGACGGACAGGAAAAGGTGACATTCGACGACGTGGCGGGTATTGATGAGGCCAAGGAAGAACTGCATGAGATTATCGAATTTTTACGCGATCCCAAAAAATTTACCCGATTGGGTGGACGAATCCCCAAGGGCGTGCTCCTTGTCGGTGCCCCAGGGACGGGAAAAACCCTTTTGGCAAGGGCCATAGCCGGAGAGGCGGGGGTACCGTTTTTCAGTATCAGTGGATCCGATTTTGTGGAAATGTTTGTGGGCGTCGGGGCCTCCAGGGTGAGGGATCTCTTTGTCCAGGGCAAGAAAAACGCGCCCTGCATCATCTTTATCGATGAGATCGACGCTGTGGGGCGACACCGCGGGGCCGGTCTGGGCGGAGGTCACGACGAAAGGGAGCAGACCCTCAATCAGCTTCTTGTGGAAATGGACGGGTTTGAATCCAATGAGGGCGTTATTCTTATTTCAGCGACGAACCGACCGGACGTTTTGGATCCGGCCCTCTTGCGGCCGGGACGTTTCGATCGGCAGGTCGTGGTTCCCGTGCCGGATATCAAGGGAAGAGAGGGTATCCTGAAGGTTCATGTGCAAAAGACGATCCTTTCGGAAAATGTGGAACTCAATACCCTTGCAAGAGGGACCCCGGGTTTTACGGGTGCTGATCTGGAAAATATGGTGAATGAAGCGGCCCTGCTAGCCGCCCGGCGCGGCAAAGACCGGGTTGAAATGGTCGATTTTGAAGATGCCAAGGACAAGGTCCTGATGGGTGCAGAGCGCAAGAGCATGATCATCAGTGACGATGAAAAGAGGACGACCGCCTACCACGAGGCCGGTCACACACTGGTAGCCAGGCTTCTTCCCGGCACGGATCCGATTCATAAGGTGACTATTATTCCCCGGGGGCGGGCACTCGGTTTGACCCAGCAGTTGCCCGTGGATGAAAAACACACCTATCCCAAAGACTATCTGTTGAATAATATCTGCATTCTCATGGGCGGGAGAGCGGCCGAAGAACTTGTGCTCAATATGCAGACCACCGGGGCGGGTAACGACATCGAAAGGGCGTCGGATCTGGCCCGTAAGATGATTTGCGAGTGGGGAATGAGTGAAAATCTGGGACCCCTCACCTTCGGCAAAAAGGATGAACAGATTTTTCTGGGCAGGGAGCTCTCCCAGCATCGGGATTACAGCGAGCAGACGGCCCAGAAGATCGATGACGAGGTCAGGCGGATCGTGACCGGTTCATACGGCAAGACAACGCAGTTGATCACAGACAACATGGATGCCCTTAAACGCATGGCCGAGGCACTCCTGGAAAAAGAAACCCTGGACAGCACAGACATTGACCAAATCATGGGTACGGCTACACCGCCGACAGAGGAGGCACCGGGGGCGGAAGCATCTTGACCGACATGGCGGGGCAAAGGTTTATCCTGAGATGGTCGGGACACGAATTGGACCTCGGCCGGAAAACATATGTCATGGGCGTCATAAATGTGACGCCCGATTCGTTTTCCGACGGAGGCCTTTTTTTTGATAGGGACAGGGCCGTGGAGCATGCCCTGACCATGGTGGGCGATGGGGTGGATGTAATAGACGTGGGTGGGGAATCCACGCGTCCCTATGCCGAGGAAGTGTCTGTTCAGGAAGAACTGGATCGCGTGATTCCGGTGATTCAACGGCTCAGCGGGGCCGTGGGGGTGCCCATCAGTATCGATACCCTGAAGGCAAAGGTCGCCGAAGAGGCACTGGCTGCCGGTGCCTCTATCATCAACGACATCAGTGCCCTCAGATTCGATCCCGAAATGATGGCCGTCGCCGCAAGAGCGAAGGTCCCGGTAATCCTCATGCACATGAAGGGGACGCCCGGGACCATGCAGGACCATCCCACCTACGGAGATCTGATTCAGGAAATAGGCCTTTTTTTGGAAGACGCCATGGAGCGGGCCGTAGAGGCCGGCATCGACAGGAATTTGATCCTGCTGGATCCCGGTATCGGTTTCGGCAAGAGCTTTGATCACAATCTGAAGATCCTGAAAGATTTGGGCCGCTTTCAAACCCTTGGAAGGCCGCTGTTGATCGGGAGTTCAAATAAGGCATTTATCGGCCATATCTTGAAGAGAGAACCCGATCAGAGAGATACCGGAACCATGGCCACGGTAGCTGCAGCCGCGATGAACGGTGCTCATATGGTCAGGGTCCATAATGTGGCAAAGGCCGTTGAAACGGTCAAGATCATCGATGCCGTCAAACGGGGATGCGTTCAGTAGGTCGGTTCATTCCGGAAATCGAAGAGTTCCCGATGGTGCACACAGGTAACAGCAGTCAGCTATCAGCCGTGAGCTTGATCCTTTGGCATTTGCTGTCTTTGACCGAAGGATTCGGCCCGGCAAATAAAAATGGAGACCGGCAAGAAAGGATAAGGACGTGCTATTCTGTATCGATGTGGGAAATACCAATATTGTTTGGGGTGTTACGGAAGGGAATCGTGTCCTGAATCATTGGAGGATCAGGACGGAAAGGGACATCACCTCGGACGAGCTCGGTATCCTGGTCAACAACCTTTTCAGGACCTCCGGTCGGAGGCTGGAAGACATCACGGATGTCATCATCTCGTCCGTGGTGCCCCCGCTCCTGAATACCCTGGAAGAATTTTCAATGCGTTATTTCAAGGTAAAGCCCCTGATCGTGGGGGCGGAAACCAAGACCGGTATGCCCATCCATTACGACAACCCCAAGGAGGTGGGGGCGGATCGTATTGTCAATGCCGTGGCGGCCTATGAGAAGTACCACAAGGCCCTTGTCATTGTGGATTTCGGAACCGCCACGACCTTTGATTGCGTATCAGGGGAGGGGGCCTATATCGGCGGTGCTATCGCTCCGGGTGCCATTATTTCCTGCGAAGCATTGTTTCAGAAGGCCTCCAAGCTTCCGAGGGTGGAGATCTTTGCAAAACCCGAAAATGTCGTTGCCAAAGACACCATTAGCAGTATGAATGTGGGTATCGTTTATGGTTATGCGGGTCTGGTGGACGGTATCGTAAACAGAATCAAGAAGGAAATGGGGGACGATCTGCTCGTGCTGGCCACAGGAGGCCTGGCCCCCCTGATTTGTGAGGTTTCGGAAACCATCGACCGAGTGGAAGAGTTCCTGACCCTTGAAGGACTCGTGCTTATCTTCGAGAGGAACCAGTGAACGTTAGAGTGTCCGGTCTCGAAAAAGGGGATGGTATCGGGGTCATCGCTCCGGCAGGCCCCGTAGACCGTTCAGAGCTTCGACCCGGCATCCGGGCCCTGGAAGCGCTGGGGTACAGGGTTGTGCTTTCTCCTCACCTCTATGATCGGCAGGATTATCTGGCCGGGGATGATACAACGAGGCTGGGTGATCTTCACGCCATGATCGAGGATCCGGAGATACAGGCCGTCATTTGTGCCAGGGGCGGATACGGAACCCTGAGGCTTCTTGAAAGACTTGACTTTGATCTCATTTGCAGGCATCCGAAGATCCTTGTGGGGTATAGCGACATCACGGCATTGCTCTGGGCCGTATTTGAAAAGACGGGGATGGTCACTTTTCACGGCCCGATGGTTAAGGATCTGACGAAGAACAACAAGGAAAACTTAAAACCCCTCCTTGATGCCATCTCTTCTGATCCTCCCCAGGAATTGAGTCTGCAGGAGGGGATCAAGATCAGGCAAGGTCGCGCACAGGGCGTCCTTTTGGGCGGCAATCTCTGTCTCATATCCCACCTGGTAGGGACCCCTTTTATGCCTTCCCTGAAAGGGGTTGTTCTTTTCCTGGAGGAAAAGGGGGAGCCCCTTTATCGAATCGACAGGATGATGACCCATCTCAGATTAAGCGGCTGTCTCGAGGGCCTGGCGGGCCTCATCGCCGGAGATTTTGTAAATTGCGGCGATCTGGATTCCATCCATCGGGTTCTGGCCGATAACCTGTCCAACAGGGACATTCCCATTGTCGGTGGACTGCCGGTGGGTCACGGCCCTAAAAACACTACCCTTCCCATCGGCCAATCGGCTCTCCTGGATACCGACCGGATGCGCCTATCTATGATGGAGCCCGGCACCTCTTCCTGATATTTCCACACTGATAAATGGCGAAAAGACCGCACCCTCCCACCGGTGACCTCCGTAAGGGTGCCGTGAATCCGGGCTACCCGCTGGGAAGGGGTAACCACTTGCAATTCGGACTATAACCTGGCGCAATCGAAAGCCTGATGGTTTAAGGTTTGTCAAACAGGAGGAATACTGATAAACGGTCACGCAAAAATAAGCACGACTGGCAAATAAAAAGGCCTGATTTGACCCCTCGTTTATGATAGGGTTATCCGATTTCAAAGAGTACTTAAGATAATCCCTCATTGACCGAATAGATAACAGAAAGGCTTTTCACGAAAATCCTATGAACTTTGCCAGAACATTGGGAGCAGAATCTCTAAGTCTGATTCACAGACTGGGACTTATGGGTATTTTCCTATTCAAAGGGTTTTTCTTTTGCGTGAGCCCGCCCATAAAGATTCCTCTCGTATTGAAACAGATTCGTTTTATCGGCTTTCAGTCACTTTCCGTTATTTTTCTTACCGGGGCCTTTACGGGCATGGTCCTGGGTTTCCAGGGGTTCAATACCCTGAACCGCTTTGGATCCGATGCCTTCCTGGGCCCCATGGTTGGATTATCCCTTATCAAGGAGATGGGCCCTGTCATTTCGGCCCTGATGGTGACCGGGAGAGCCGGTTCGTCCGTGACCGCCGAAATCGGAATCATGAGAATCAGTGAGCAGATCGATGCCCTTGAACTCATGGGGCTCAATCCCTATCGGTACCTCATCGTTCCCAATATCCTGGCCGCACTGATATCCATGCCCCTTTTGACGGCCGTTTTTGATGTGGTCGGCATCTTTGGCGGGTATCTTATCGGGGTAAAGCTTCTGGGAGTCGGTTCGGGCGTCTACTTTGGAGAAATGATCAACTATGTCGAGATGAAAGACGTGCTGGAGGGGATTTTCAAGTCTCTCAATTTCGGCTTGATTATCAGTTGGGTTTGCTGCTTCAAGGGATACTACACGGGTTTCTATACCGGATTCGGGGCCGAGGGGGTCAGCAAAGCCACGACCCAGGCCGTGGTGCTTTCGTCTGTGTTGATTTTGGTATGGGATTATTTCATGACTTCGACCCTTTTTTGAGTGAAACGATGATCAGTGTCCATGACGTCCATAAGTCTTTTGGAAAAACAGAAGTGCTCAAGGGTGCGTCCTTTGAAGTCGGCACCGGTGAAATCCTGGCCCTGATAGGTCGAAGCGGTTACGGTAAGAGCGTCCTTCTGAAGCACATCTCCGGATTGTTGAAACCGGATAAGGGAAAGGTGCTTGTAGACGGCCGAGATCTGTCATCCCTGGCTGGAAAAAATCTCCTGCGGTTGAGAGATCGTCTGGGTTTTCTTTTCCAGAGCGGGGCCCTTTTTGATTCCATGACCATCTTTGAGAATGTGGCCTTTCCCTTAAGGGAAAAAACCAAACTGGACGATAAGGGCATAAAAGATAGGGTGCTCTATGAATTGGATCAGGTGGGCCTGATCGGATCGGAGCAGAAATATCCATCCCAGGTGAGTGGCGGGATGGTCAAGCGGGCGGCTCTTGCCCGTGCCCTGGTCGAGGAACCGGAGATCATGCTCTTCGATGAACCCACAACGGGGTTGGATCCTTTGACCGGTGAGGCGATTTTGAGCCTGATTCACAGTTGCCACGAGCGGGTACGTTTTACGGGAATCATCGTGACCCATGAAATACCCCGCATTTTTTCCATCGTCAATAAGGTGGCTATGCTGGACGACGGCATCATTTTGTTCGAAGGTTCCCCGGAGGAGATCATGGTTGCAGGGGATCCGCTTGTCCAATCCTTCATATCGGGTGGCATGGAGGGGCCGATTCATGATTATTTATGCAAACTGGATTCCGTTATCGCAACTCGCCGGAGAAAGGGAGTTTCCCCCAATCACACAGCCGGCTGAAGAAAGGTCGGACAGCGCCAGTGAGGACCATCCGAATTCAGGGATGCTCCATGAGACCGGCAGCGGAGTTAAGAGATGAAAAAAATTGATATTGAACTGTCCGTAGGCTTATTCATTATTGCAGGCATCATTTGCCTTGGTTACCTTTCCGTCAAGCTCGGGCAAATGGAAGTCCTGGGAAGCAAAGGATACGAGGTCTATGCCCTGTTTTCCAATACCGGAGGGCTGAAAGTCGGTTCTTCTATCTCCATCGCGGGCGTGGATGTGGGTCGCGTGAAAGAGATAAATCTCGAAGATTATCAGGCTAGAATTGTTCTCAATCTTTCGGACGACATTAAGATCCAGGAGGATGCCATTGCCTCTATAAAGACCAAGGGGCTGATCGGTGAGAAGTTCATCGAGATTACCCCCGGCGGTTCCGAGGAGTGGATCGGTCCTGGAGGGCGAATACGGGAGACCCAGTCGGCCGTTGATTTTGAAGAGTTGATCTCTAATTTTGTGTTCGGGAAGCTTTAAAAGCCTTTCTATGGTTTGCATGAGGGAATTATTAAACAGCCCTTTGTGGAGGATTCAATGAATCGAAGATGTCTCTGCCTCATGATTGCTTTTCTGTTCTCTTTTTTTATAGGCATATTGCCTGCCCTTGCGGGGGTGCCGACGGAGAAGATCAAAGAAACCACCGATGAAATATTGTCCATCGTCACAGCGCCCGACCAGATAGATGCTCCGCTGACCAAGGATACCAAGACGAGAATTCGAAAGGTGGTGGACAAACGGTTCGATTGGGAGGAAATGGCTCGACGAACTTTGGCAAGGCACTGGAAAGAAAGGACGGAACAAGAGAAAAAAGAATTTGTGGTTCTTTTCGGCCAACTGCTCGAAAGGACTTATTTGGACAAGGTGGAGGGATATTCCGGGGAAAAGGTCAATTATCTGGGAGAATCTATTGACGGCAAGTACGCCGTGGTCGATGTGAAAATTATAACCTCAAAGAATGAGGAAATCGATGTGGCGTACCGGCTCAGACAAAAGAAGAATGATTGGCTGGTTTACGATATCTCCGTAGCCGGTGTCAGTCTTGTGAATAACTATCGGGTGCAGTTTAACAGCATTCTTGGAAGATCATCCTATCCCTCACTGGTTGATCGATTAAAAGCGAAGATCGCTCAAAAATAACGGGCGTTATCAAGGCCATATATGATCGAGAAAGGAGTTTCGTTCCCATGAAAAAATTAAGCGGGGTAGTGTTCGCGGCCTTTTCTGCATGCCTTCTCATGGCGGCACTATCCTTTGCAGAGGCACTTGAAAACCGTGATATCTTCACACCCCGGTATCTTTCGGCCCAAAGGGAAGTGCCCGCCGGGTCCGTTACGATGGATGCAAGAGTCGATATGTGTTCGGGTGAGAGGGACCAGGTACCGCTCGTGCTCTGCCAGGCGGATACGGAAGCGTTTGTGGCTGAGGAAACTTTTCCGGTCGGCATCGCCGATCCCCTCGAGCCCCTCAACAGGGCCTTTTATCACTTCAACGACAAACTGTATTTCTGGCTGATGAAGCCCCTTGCCTCAGGTTACAAGGCCGTCACACCGGAAAAGGTGAGGGTGGGGGTGAAAAACATCTTTTACAACCTGGCCTTTCCGATTCGGTTCGTGAATTGTCTGCTGCAGGGCAAGGGCAAAGAGGCCTGTGACGAGTTCGTCCGATTTTTCACGAATTCCACCATTGGGATGGGCGGATTTCTCGATGTGGCGAGCAGTAAACTGGAACTGAAAAAATACGAGGAGGATCTGGGACAGACCCTGGGATCCGATGGGGCCGGACCGGCATTTTAGATAAATTGGCCTATTTGTGGACCATCGAGTGTGCGGGATACGATAGGGAGTGTCGGGGATGCCTTCCTCGATCCCCTGAACTATATGATTTCGAGATCGAAATACCGAATGGGACTTCGGGCATTTAGCGCAGTCAACAAGACCTCACTGACCATCGGAGAATACGAGGATTTTAAAAGAGCCGCACTTGATCCGTACATTGCTATGAGGGACGCCTACTTCCAGTACCGTCAAAATAAAATCAGGGAGTAGACCGCTGCATTGTAGGAATGGCGTATAACCGAAATCCTACCTAGTGCTCATACGGAAATGACCATTCCCGGACTCGCGCTATCAGCGATCAGCCGTCAGCAAAAATTTTTAAGAAACAAGTCATTAAGCTGATCGTCCTGCTGAAGCGTGAATGGCTGACCGCCCCATCCTGAAATCTCTGATTTCTGGATGGACACTAACTACTCGGCACAGAAAATATGGAGGTTTCGTGTGGAAAAGAGAACCCGGGGCCTTGTCATCGTTCATACCGGGACCGGTAAAGGCAAGACCACGGCGGCCATGGGAATGGCCCTGCGTGCGGCGGGGCATGGGCTCAAAATCCTCATGATCCAGTTTATCAAGGGCTCATGGAAATATGGGGAACTGGAATCCATCAAGAAACTGGCGCCCTTTTTTGAAATCAAGCCCATGGGAAAGGGCTTTATCCGTTTTGATAAAAACGGGCCCGGTCCGGAAGATATTCAGGCCGTCCAGGAGGCGTGGAAATATTTCAATCGGGAAATGACATCCGGGTCCTACGATATCATCATCCTGGATGAAATCAATTACGCCGTCGGGTATCAACTCATTTCCATAGAAGAAGTCCTGGAAACGATCAAATCCAAACCCGATGCACTGCATTTGGTCCTGACCGGAAGAAACGCGCATCCTGAACTCATCGAGGCGGCCGACCTGGTCACCGAGATGCGGGAGATCAAACATCCCTTTCAAAAGGGAATCAAGGCCCAAAAGGGCATTGAATTCTAGCCCACCGATTTACCTTCATCTTCTGCTTTTCCCTGACAGCTCAAAACCCCAGCAATAGGGTAACGATAAGGATTTGGTCCCCGGTAAGGCCGGCTTCTAACTATTTCAGGGGGTAGAGAAAATGGGGGCTATCCTGAATAATCTTACCGTTCTTCCTGACGCCCGTTTGCCTCGAAATAAGACCTTAAAATTTAAATATTGGTCTTTCCCACCTTTTGTTTTCAGATAGTAAATCTGCGAAGAGATGAATCCTTTTAGGTAAATTTAATCAAATAGTAATTGGCTGTAATATTGATATTTTCATCATTTACCTCGCACCGTTCTGTTTAGGGTCCATTTTTTTCTTGACGAAATAGCTTTCAGGGAGGTATCATTTTTACAACTTCGAGTTTCATATAGCGGAACTTAATTGGTGGAAGTATGAACGCTATCAAACGTACCTCCGAAGTCTTGAAACTGTTGGCCGATCGTCCTCGTCGCTTCACGGGTATCGTCAGAGAACTTCAACTGACGAAAAGCACGGCGCATCGCTTGTTGAGAGGCCATGAGCAAGCAGACTTGATCAATAAAAATCCACTTTCGGGTCGCCATAACCTGCGACCCCTCATTCCCCAATTAGCAGCCTTCCCCATCAGTGAACATCAAGCCCTAATCATCTGCTCTATCGAAGCGATGCGAAAGCTACGCGATTTGAGTGAAGAGATCGTAAATCTGCAAATACCATTGGGACCCGAAAGGCTGCGCCTGGAAAAAATTCAAAGCATGGAACATATCAAATATGTTTCAGAAAAAAATCAAATATATCCAATTGTTGAAGAATCAGTTGGTCAGATGCTCTTATCCATGATGCATGATGACCAAATAGCAACTTTCATGAGGAAATAAAATATAGCGCGGCCCGAATATCTGAGGATTTAAACCCTGGAAAAGCCCGGCTTTGAAACGGGCCTAGGAGGTGATGACATGATCGGATCAAAATTCAATTATTTAAACGATGAGGAAAGCGCTCTTTTGAAAGAACGGGTCTTTGATTTGCTGGCCGATTACGGCGTCAAGCTGGACCCGCATCCGGAACTGTTCGGCCTTTTGGCCGAAGCCGGCGCCGAAGTGGACCGTGATACCGGCATGGTCAAGTTCCCACGAAAGGTCATGAAGGATCTACTGGCCCTGGCACCGGGTTCCTTCAAACTGGGGGCCCGCGACCCGGAAAAGAGTCTGGCCTTGCCGCGCCCCGACGGGACGTTCTACGGTCGAAGCGCGGGCGGCTGTCCGGGATGGATAGACCCGGACACAGGGGAGCGTGGAAAAGTCACCAAGGAGAAATTCGCCGGCTGGGTCCGGGTTATCAATCACATGGATGAGGTCAACCTTCTGTCCATGCTGTTCTGCGGCGACGCACCTATAAAGACGGCGGATGTGCATTCCCTGTCTGTATTGCTCAAGCATACGGACAAGTCCATTTGGGTGCAACCCTACAGCACCGACAGCCTGGAGTATCTGATTTCCCTCGGCAAAATCGCAGCCGGCGGTGCCGCGGAACTGGCGGCCAACCCGGTTATTTCCATGATCGTCTGTTCCCTCACCCCCAGGACTTTCAAGCAGATGGACCTGGAAGCCATCCTGTTGTCGGCCAAGGCAGGCGTACCTATCCAGGCGTGTTCTCTGCCCGGGGCAGGAGGCACTTCGCCCTCAACCCTGCCCGGCACGGTTCTGCTGGCTACGGCCGAGATTCTGGCCATGACGGTCATGGCCCAGGCCGTCAAACCGGGAACGCCGGTTGTGGCCTGCCCCATCATTTTTTCTACGGACATGCGGACCGGGCGAAGTCTGCAGTCCAGTGTGGAGAGCATGCGGGCGGCCTGCATGGCCGTGCAGTTCATCAAAAAGGCCTTCGGCCTGCCCGCGCACGACTACGGCAGCGGGTCCGACGCCCCTATCGTCGATGAGCAGGCAGCCGCCGAGAGCGCCACCCTGACCGCCTGGATGGCTGCTTCCGGCCAGGATATCCTGGGCGGGGCCGGCCAGCTGGAGGTGGCCACAACGGCCAGTCCGCTTCAACTCATCATGGACAACGAAATTCTGGCTATGGCCAGGAGGATGGTGGCACCCGCGGGCCTGGACGATGACCAATTGGGGTGGGAGGCGATTATCGGGACCAGTCCCGGACAGCATTTCATGACCTCCGACCATACGCTCAAGCACTGCCGGGAGGCCTTCAACCCCCAAAATTTTATTCGAATGACCCGGGACGCCTGGAGGCGTGATAGCGGCAAGAGCCTGATGGAAAGAGTTCTGGAAGATTACAGGCGGATCATGGACCTGGAAAATCCCGCGGCCGCCTCGCCTGAGCTGGCCCGGGAAATCGATGCCATCGTCCAGGCGGCCGACAAAAAGTTGGCCGGTTGATCATAGAGGCAGGAGGAAAAAAAATGGCGATAAATGATATCTACGAAGCGGTTGTTAATTTAAAGGACAAGGAGATCGTCTCTCTGGTCCAGGCCGAAGTGGACGGCGGCACCGAGGTGTCCCCCATTTTGAAGGAAGGCCTGATCGCAGCCATGGACGAGGTGGGCCGCAGGTTCAGTCAAGGCGACATGTTCGTCCCGGAAATGCTCAGGGCCGCACAGGTCATGAAGGCGGGCCTGGAGATCATCAAACCGCATCTGACCGAAAGCGAAATGCCCAACAGCGGCACCGTCGTTTTGGGTACGGTCCAGGGAGACCTGCATGACATCGGAAAAAACCTGGTGGCCATGATGATGGAAGGGGCCGGCTTCAAGGTCATCGACCTGGGTGTAGACGTTCCCGGGGAGACCTTTGTAAAGGCGGTCGGAGAGCATCAGGCCGACGTGATCGGTCTGTCGGCCTTGCTGACGACGACTATGCCCGCCATGGAAGAAGCAGTGGGTCTTCTGCGCAAGGCCGGGGTCAGTGCAAAGATCCTGGTAGGCGGTGCACCTCTGACAGAGAGCTTTGCGGAGAAAATCGGAGCGGACGGTTATGGCGAGGACGCCCCGTCTGCGGCGCGTTTGGCCAAGGATCTTCTGGCCGGATAGAGAAAACTCGCTACGGAAGGCCCGGAGCGGGACAACGATATCTTGTGGGGATCACCCCTCAGGAAAAACAAAGCATTTAACGGAGGGCAGCAATGAAGTCAAAAAAAAGGTTTGTCATGGTTGTCGCTGTGGCGGCCCTGGTCCTGGGAATGTTCATGCCTCTGAACGTTTCGGCCAAGGACAAGGTCTATGAGTTAACTTTTGCCTGGAACGACATCTGGGGACCCAAATTCAGGGCTTCCCAGGTCTACCGGCCATTAGGCGAGATGGAGCGCATGGTACATGAGCGCACCGGCGGCCGGGTCAAACTGAAAATCATTTCACGCATGTTTCCCACCCGGCAGCTGCTGCAGGCCGTGGCCACGGGAAAAGCAGACATGACCGATGTGGCCATGCCCTGGGAATCAGGCAGTTACCCGCTGTGGAACTGGGGGGCCATTCCGGGCATCGTGGACAAAAACCCCACCAAGGCCCTCGCCGAAGAGCTGGCCGTGTACGAAGACCCCAAGGTCATGGAAATTTATGACCGGACCATGAAGAAGCTCAACCTCAAGTTCTGGTTCGTCACCCAGTGGGACCCGGCCAACATGATATGGAGCAACAAAGAGATCAAGACCCTCGACGATTACCGGGATATGAAGATCTTCGTGCCCGGCTATCTGCCCACCATGGGCATCAAGGCCCTGGGCGGCAGCCCGGTGACCATCACCGGCAGCGAGCTGGCTCCGGCCATGATGGCCGGCACGGTCGACGGTGTCCTGACCAGTCTGGGATACGGCTATTCCATCGGCCTGGCCAAGGTGTCCAAATATATCCAGTTGACGTCGCTTTCCCCCACCTGGACGGCGGTCACCGTCATAAACCGCAAGAAATTCGAGTCCATGCCGCCTGATCTCCAGAAGGCCCTGATGGACGTGGGCAAGGAACTGCAGCGCATGGTCTGCCTGTCCACCACGGCCGAATACGTCATGAGCGTGGATACGGTCGCCTTGAGCGGCGTCAAGAAAACCTCACTGCTTCCGGCCGAGCAGAAGAAGGCCCTGGAAAAGACCCAGGTGGTCGAGGAAGAGTGGCTCAAGATGACCGGAGACGACGGCAAGGAAATGCTCAAGGCCGTCAAGGATGCGGTCTCCCGGTACCGGAACTTCGGTCATTAGGCGTCCTCCGGGTCGTGAGGCCTCTTTAGATAGATAAAACCAGCAAGCCCGGGCGGCCGGGCGTCTTTCCCGGCCCGGCCGTCTTTCCTCTCCAACGAGTTTAGGAGGAATCATGCGTTCTCTTCTTCGGATAATAGGGACCGTCACAGAAATCTTCAGCGGGCACGTGCAAGCCTGGCTGACCCTGGCCCTGATGGTCCTGATTATGGTCGATGTCACCTCACGCTACGTTATGCGGAATCCTCTTTCTATCGCCGATGAATTAGGCGGCTATTCCCTGGTGGCCATTACCTGCATCGGTCTGGCCTATGCCTGGAAGACGCGCAGTCATGTCCGCGTGGAGTTTATCATCAGGAAGCTGCCCGTCAGCGCGCAGCGCTGGCTGCGCCTTTTCACCCTGCTGCTGGCCATTGGCTTTACCGGCTTTATGGTCTACGGGGCCTTTGACATGGTCAACCTTACGATGATGTTCAATAGCCGGAGCGAAAGCTGGCTGCGAACGCCCATTGCCTGGCCCCAGGTGACCATCGCCATCGGCGCCGTTCTGATGTTCCTTCAGCTTATCGTGGAAATCATCATGCAGGTCAGGAAATTTTCCGCACCGGAAGAGGAGGGCGAATAATGGGTGGTGACATCATTTTTGCCATTGCGCTTCTGGGTGGGTTGCTTTTTCTTCTTCTGATCGGTCTGGAGATCGCCTGGTCCGTCGGCGTGATCGCCCTCATCGGGTTGATCTTTTTTGTGGACCAACCTGTCAACCAGATCGCTTACACCACGTGGGATTCCCTCAACTCGTTCACCCTGACGGCCATGCCGTTGTTTATATTGATGGGGGCCATCCTCGGGAACACCGGCGTGAACGAAAAGCTCTTCAGCGCCATCAACAAATGGGTCGGGCACCTGCCGGGCGGCCTGGTGATTTCGGTGATCTGCGGTAACGCGATTTTCGCGGCCATGTCCGGCTCGGCCATGGCGGCTACGGCCACTTTCGGTAAGATCGCCTTTCCGGCGATGAAGAAGCGGGGCTATGCGCCGAGTTTCGCCCTGGGCTCCATCGCTTCCGGATCGGTCCTGGCGCCCCTGATCCCCCCCAGCATCCTTCTGATTCTTTACGGCGCCTGGCAGGGCCTTTCCATTGTCGACCTTCTGGCCGCCGGCCTGGTACCGGGGCTGTTGCTGACCGCACTGCTTCTGGTGACCGCAGTCGTCCAGGTAATAATCAAACCGGACCTGGCTCCGCCGCCCGTCCACAGTACCTGGGCCGAAAAAAGAAAGGCCCTCGTTGAGATCCTGCCTTTTGCCGTGGTCATCCTGGGTGTTCTGGGCGCTATTTTCGGCGGTTACATGACGGCGACCGAAGCCGGCGGGCTGGGCGCGCTTCTGAGCATTTTCCTGACGCTCTATTACCGCCTGTTGACATTCAAGATCCTGAAGGAATGCCTGCTGGATACGGTCAAGGTCACCGTCTTTTCCCTGTTCATCATGGCCATGGCCACCCTGCTTTCCCATGTCTTCAATTCGGCGGGCCTCATTCCTCTGCTCAAGGACGTTATCCTGGGCCTGAATGTGGGGAAATACACCATCGTCGTCGGCTTTTTTATCATGTATCTGATCATGGGGATGTTTTTCGACTCATGGTCCATGCTTTTTCTGACGTTTCCCTTTGTCATGCCCATCATCACGGGTCTGGGCATCGATCCGATCTGGTGGGGGGTCATCTACGTCCTGGCCGCCGAGCAGAGCACCATTACGCCGCCTTTCGGCCTGGTCCTGTTCGTTATGAGAAGCGTTGTGCCCGAGTATCCCATGGGCACGGTGGTCAAGGGGTCGCTGCCCTATCTGGTTGCCATCTATGTCAACATCCTCTTGCTGATCATCTTCCCCCAGTTGGTGTTGTGGCTGCCGGGATTACTGTCGGGAAACTAAGCTCATTAATATTTAACGGAAAGGGTATCGTCATCATGATTATCGTAGGAGAATTACTTAATGCCAGCCGCAAGGCCGTTCGCGCATCTATCGAGGGCCGGGACGCCGAGGCCGTGATTGCGGTGGCCCGGGACCAGGCCGGGGCCGGGGCTGATTTTATCGACGTCAATGCGGGCGTCTTTGTGGATCGGGAAAAGGAACTGCTGAGGTGGCTGGTGGAAACGGTCCAGGGCGCGGTTGATCGTCCCTGCTGTATCGACAGCCCCGATCCCGGAGCCCTCGAAGCGGCCCTGTCCGTTCACAAGGGTCAGGCCATGATCAATTCCATTTCCCTCGAAAAGAATCGCTTTGAGCGACTGCTACCGGTGGTGGGTGGAAGCGGTCATAAAGTCGTGGCCCTGTGCATGAGTGACGGAGGTATGCCTCAGACCACCGAACAGCGCCTGGACATAGCCGAGCGGCTGGTCAACGCCTTGTTCGATAAAAATGTACCCATGGATGACATCTATGTCGATCCACTGGTCCAGCCGGTGGCCACGGACAAAAGTTTCGGCCGGGCCTTCCTGGAAGCGGTGGCGAAAATCAAGGAAAAATTTGAGGGCGTACACATCATGTGTGGCCTGTCCAATGTGTCCTACGGCCTGCCCGAAAGAGCCCTGCTGAACCAGACCTTTATGGCCATGGCCGTGGCCAGGGGTATGGACGGTGCGATCATCAATCCCCTGGATAAGAAAATGACGGCGGTGATCTCCGCGGCCGAGACCCTGGCCGGGCGGGACGATTTCTGCGCAAATTACCTTGCTGCGTATCGCGCCGGACGACTGGCCTCCTGATCGCCCTCTGATCTTGGGGTGGACCGCCTCTTCGCCGGGATGAATCATCGGTGGCGCTGATCCCCGGACTTTTTTGAATCGAAATGCGACTTGATCATGGCAGTCAGAGCAAGACCCCTTGGGGGTTGTGACAGGGCCGGGCCCTCCGGGCCCGAAAACTTCACTTTTCTCCGCCTTTTGTTCTCAGACCGTACATTCGTTCAAAAATGGACAAGTCCTTTCAAACAAAAGGGATTCGATGGATAACTGCCTGTCGTCTTGTCATTGTTTCCATTGACCTTAGCCATGCGGTTTGAAACAGGCTTTTTTGTTTGACAAAAACAGCGATATATAGGTATCATATTTAATAACAATAGTTTCGATATACGGAACTTGTATGCTGGGAGTGTGAGGCCATGAACGCTATCAAACGCACCGCCGAAGTCTTGAAACTGCTTGCCGACCGTCCTCGTCGTTTCACGGGTATCGCCAGAGAACTTGAACTGACGAAGAGCACGGCACACCGCTTGCTAGTAGCCCTTGAGCAAGCTGAATTGATCAAAAAAAATCCGCTTTCATCTCGCTTTCACCTTGGTCCTCTCATCTCCCAGCTGGCGACCTCCCCCATCAGTGAACATCAATTTCTGATTGCCTGCGCGATCGAAGAGATGCGCAAGTTGCGTGACCTGAGCGGAGAGACCGTCAATTTACAAATCGCCCTGGGAACCGAAAGGATGTGTCTGGAAGAAATCCAAAGTATGGAGCATATCAAATATGTTTCAGGAATAGGTGCGGTCTATCCCATATTTGCAGGCTCCGCGGGTAAGATGCTCTTATCCATGATGCCTGACGACAAGATAGAGATACTCATGAGTAAATTCTATTATGTTCCGTCGGCGCCCAACCCGATCAAAAGCAGGGAGGCGTTATGGAAAGGTATTGAAATGGCAAGAAAGCAGACCTATTCCACCAGTTTCGGAGAAAGGGTATCGGGTAGTGCTTCTGTCGCCGTGCCCATCAGTCATTATGTCTGCCCGGCCGTCCTGAATATCATGGGCCCGGCCGACCGATTCACCGAAGATGCGATTTCTCATGTTTTACAAGAGATGCAACGGAGCGCAGACCGAATATCTCAGGAATTGAGCGGCCTGCGGTAGTCGTTTTGATGATTGGAAGGAAGGGAGATTCCCCTTTCCAAAGCCCTGAAACATTAAAGTATGGAGAGATTAACAATGAAGACGAATGGTATTAAAGGAGAAAACATGCAAGGTGGGCATATCCTGGCCAAGGCCATGGCCCTCAAAGGCATCAAGAGGGTCTTTTCCTTGTGCGGAGGATTTCTCAACCCCATCTATGACGGTTGCGTGGAGCATGGTGTGGAAGTCATCGGGGCCCGGCATGAAATGGAGGCCGGTTTCATGGCCAGTGCCTGGTCCAGGCTCCATCGCGAACCGGCCGTGGTGATCGCTGAACCGAGTGGTTTTACCAACTATATTTCTGCCGTGGCGGAAGCGTTCCATTCCGGCGATCCCGTGATCTTTATCAGTGCAGGCGGAAATTTTCACCGGCTGGACCACATGGGATTCAAAGAGGTGCCCCCCCAGCACAGGGTCGTGGAGACCTTCACCAAATATTCCATCAGGGTCAACGAGGGGATGCGCATCCACGAATTCTTCGACAAGGCCTATGATATTGCATCCAATCTGCCCACAGGTCCGGTGCAATTGAGCATACCCATTAATTTTTTGTTTTCCCATTACGACATGGGCGCCAAGGAGCGCTTCTTCGATCTTTCGAGTAAAAAGGTGCACCGGCCGTCCCCGCAGGCGAGTGATCTGGAACTGGTGGCCGGGCTTCTGAAAGAGGCCAAAAAACCGGTCATCATAGCGGGCGCCGGTATCCATCAGTCCGATGCCGAGAAGACGCTGGAATCCTTCTCCGGTCGCTTCCGGATCCCCTATTTTCATTCCAACCATCTCGAGATCCGCCAGGTCGACTTTACCCAGGATACTTACATGGGACTGGCGGACATCCACCAGAACCCCGGCTGCAGGTACATCTTTGAAGAGGGGGACGTAGTGCTCTGCATGGGGGCCAAGATGGATTACTGCCTGGATTTTGGAGAACCGCCTTTGTTCAATGCCGCAAGCTCTCTGGTCTGTGTGAATCCCACTTCGAGAGAACTGGCGGACAACCATATCGCCGACCACGGCATATTGGCCGATCCGAAGATCTTTCTGGAGGACTTGAGCGAGCAACTCGAGTGCAGCAACCTGGATCCCCAATGGTGTGAGCGCATTCGTGCCAGAAGAATCGAAGAGATCAAGCCATTTCTAACCATGGCCTCTTCGAGCGAAACCCCGATCCATCCCATGAAGGCCGCCGTCGACGTCATGCAGTCCCTGGGAGAGAATGACTATCTCGTGGTGGACGGGGGGGATGCCCACGGTTGGCAGGAGACGGCGCTGAATATCACCTCGCTCGATAATATAAAACTCAAAGGACTCATCATGTCCGGTCCCTTTGCCCAGCTGGGAATCGGTGTCAGTTTTGCCACCGCTACCAAGATGGCCGAACCGGATGCGAAAGTCGTCCTGATCTCAGGAGATGGGTCCTTCGGCCTGAACCCGGGTCTTCCGCTGGAAACGGCCATTCACCGCAATATTCCCATTGTCGTCGTGGTTTTCAACAACCAGGCCTGGGGCATGATCCGGAACCAGCAGAAGTCCATCTGGAACAGGACATGTGCCACCGACCTCAGGGACGTTCCCTTTCATAAGGTCGCAGAGGCCATGGGTGGCTACGGAGAACTGGTCGAAAAAGCTGAAGATATGAAACCGGCGCTTCAGCGGGCTTTTGAATCAGGGCTTCCTGCTCTCTTGAATGTCAAGACGCAGGATGTCATGAGCCAGATTACCGTCGGATTGGTCGATCGGAGGGAAAAATCTTCCATCGAATAGCCGTGCTCCGGTCCGGCCTGCGGCCCCGCTCAGGATCGGACCGGAACATGAAGATGTTTGAAGAGAGGGAGATTTCAGCTGAATCATTTTTAAGGGAGGTTGTGTCATGAAAAAGATGAACATTTTGGCCCTGCTCGTAATGTTTTTAGGATGCTTTGCCTTTATGGTGTCCTCGGTACCTGGAAACGTGCAGGCGGCCGGCAAGAAGATGCACATCAAATTCAGCACCTGGCATCCGCCGAACAGCCGTGAGGTGAAAACGGTCTTTATCCCCATGCTCGAAGAACTCAAGAAACGGAGCAACGGGCGAATCACCTACACCATGTATGCGGGCGGGGCACTGGGGAAGGGGCCCGATCACTATGACATCGTGAAAGAAGGACTCTCCGATATGGGTTACTTCACGGCCACCTGGAACCCGGGACGGTTCCCTCTGACCGACATCCTCTCCATGTCCGTGTGGGTGGAGGGAAAGGATACCGGCACCGATATCGGCAATGATATGTATAAGCGCATCCTGAAAAGAGAATATCCGGGTGTGAAGATGATCGAACTGAACGGATGCATCAACTCTTTCATCTGGACCAAAAAACCCATCAAAAAGCTCTCGGATCTCAAAGGAATGCGTATTGCTTGTCCGGGCGGCATGCGTTGCGACTATCTGAAGGCCACAGGTGCCTCGGTGGTGTTTATGCCCGGCACCGATTTCTATATGGCCATGCAGACGGGAACCATTGACGGGCTTGTCACCTGCCCGCCGATCCTGCTGACCTTCAAGCTGAACGAAGTCGTGGAAAACGGCATCATCGCCCCGCTGGGCTGTGTCGGGGAGGGTGTGATCATGAACGAGGCCAGCTGGGAGAGAACGCCCGACGACCTGAAGCCCCTCATCGAAGAGGTTTGTTCCAATCCCTTTCGCACCAGCGGTGGGCTGACGCAGGATGTCTACCATACCATGATGAAGGAGATTGCGGATTCCGGGGTCAATCTGACCTATATTCAGAAAGAGAATCCGCAAGATGCAGCGAACTGGTATGCGGCGTTTCAGGAAGCCACGCGTGACTGGGTCATGAAACTGGAAGAAAAAGGGCTGCCCGGCAAAGAAACCGTCAAGCATTATTATGAAGCCACTAAAAGCAGAGGCGTAGGCGCCCCGGGTATTCCCGAGGAATGGATCGCCGAATGGGAAGGCAAATAGCTGGCTTCCCGGACTGGATGACTATGGCATTCTTGAGCAAAGCAAAATACGTCGTTCAACGCGCCAATACCCTGGTATGCACCATCGGCATGTATCTGCTGATTCCCATGATGTTTTTGACATCAACCGACGTGATGGCCCGGGCCTTTTTGGCCCGGCCCATCATCGGGTCCATCGAACTCAGCGAATACATGCTCGCCGTGCTGATCCTGATGGGATTGGGGTATACGGAACAGAAAAAGGGCAACGTGAAGGTCGGCTTTATCCTGGAAAAATTCCCTCCCAGATTTCAGGCGGCGACGGACGTCTTGACCGCACTGCTCAGCCTGTGCATCGTCTTTGTCTTGGTCTGGCAAGGCTGGGTACTCGCTGTCAAGGAGACCACGGTGTCCTATATGCTCAGAATTCCACAGGCCCCCTTCAGGCTGCTGGTCAGCATAGGGGGGGGACTGCTGGCACTCGAACTGGTCATCGATCTGATCAGCGCCTGCAACAGACTTAGAAGGAGTTGATCATGGATCCTTTGATGACCGGAATCGTAGGTATCGTTGCGGTATTTTTTCTTCTTGTCCTGAGGATGCCCATTGCCTACGCCCTGATGCTGGTGGGATGCGCGGGCGCGGCCTACCTGTCCTCCGGTTCCGCGGCCCTGCCCATGGTGCCAAGGACCCTTTTCGGGGTGTCCTCGTTCTATTCATATACGGTGATTCCGCTCTTCGTGGCCATGGGCTGTTTTGCGGAACAGGTGGGCATGATCAGAAATATCTACGATGCCTTTGACAAGTGGTTCAGGAAACTGCCCGGGGGACTTGCCATCACCACCATCGGGGCCAGCGCGGGATTTGCGGCGGTATCCGGGTCTTCCGTGGCAACCGCAGCGGCCATTGGGACATGTGCACTGCCGGAGATGAGGCGATTCGGGTATTCCCCCAGACTGGCCACGGGAAGCATCGCCGCGGGAGGCACCCTGGGCTGGCTGATTCCCCCGAGTGTGGGTTTCATCATCTACGCCATGCTCACCGAGCAATCCGTTGGGAAACTCCTCATCGCTGGGATTGTCCCGGGTTTCCTGCTGGCTGCGGCGTATGTCAGCATTATTATCATTTGGGTCAAGATCAATCCCGGCCTGGCCCGCCCCGCAGCAGGGGAGATCACCTGGCAGGAAAAAATCGCCTCTTTGAAGAAGATCTGGAGCTCCCTGGTGACCTTTCTCCTGGTCGTGGGAGGAATGTATCTGGGTTTCTTCACACCCACGGAAGCCGCTGCCATTGGCGCCACCATTCTCTTTATCGTCAATCTTGCCTCCGGAAGGCTGACCCTGGCGTCCCTGACCGAGGCCCTGCGAAAGACCGTGCAGATTTCCGTCATGATCCTCCTTCTCGTTGCTGGCGCCCATGTTTTCAGTTTTTTCCTCGCCCTTTCCACCCTTCCCATGGTGGTCTCCCAATGGGTCATGAATCTCGATATCTCTCCCTATTTGATTATTACGGTTATAGGTTTAATCTATTTATTTATGGGATGTTTTCTGGACGGTGTTTCCATCATGGTCATGACCATGCCGGTCATTTTTCCCATTATCATTGGCCTGCAGTTTGATCCGATCTGGTTCGGGGTCATTGTGATGCTCATGATGGAGGCCGGGCTGATCACTCCGCCCATGGGATTGAACGTCTTTGCGGTAGCCGGGGTGGCCAAGGATGTCCCTCTTGAGGAAATCTTCAAGGGCATCGCACCCTTTTTGCTGTCTATCCTATTCGTGGCTTTTTTAGTGACTATTTTTCCTGATTGTGCGCTATTTCTGCCAAATATGATGATGAAATGATTATTTCGCTTAATTTATTATAAATTTTATTCATGAATACAATGAATGGGGAACAAATGATGCAAACTTCTGTAGGCCAGTCTGTCGGGCGGTACGGCAGCAGGAATCTGGTCAGAGGGCGTACCGTCTTTGCAGAAGACGTGCAGGCCAAAGGGGCGCTGCTCCTGAAGGTCCTCAGATCGAAAAGGCAGCACGCAAGGATCCTGAGCATCGATACTGAAGAGGCAGGGAAGGTAGAGGGGGTTGCAGGGATCCTGACCGCCTCGGACATTCCCGGTGTCAATCAATACGGCGTTTACATCAAGGATCAGCCCCTTCTGGCAAAGGACAAGGTCCGGTTCGCCGGGGAGGCCATCGCGCTCGTGGCGGCGGAAAATGAAGAAGCCGCCGATGAAGCACTCCGGTTGATCGATGTCCAGTTTGAGGACCTGCCGGCCTTCCTGGATCCGGAAAAGGCCCTGGAGCCCAAAACAACCCCGGTTCACGAAAAGGGCAATGTCCTCAGTCGAAAGACCGTCCGCAAGGGGGATGTGGAAGAAGGGTTCAGACAAAGCG
>CAYNYM010000005.1:0-22511 GCA_964401325.1 uncultured Desulfobacteraceae bacterium
TTATGGATGAAGAGAGAAAGGAACTCCATCACTGCTATCAACAGTTTCTGGAGGGGATCCACCAGAAGGCCCTTCAGGCCCTTTCGTTGGGCACTATGGTCGCCGAGATACCGGAGGTGCAGAGGTGCCTAGAGGCCGGAGACCGGCAGTGTCTCATCGATCTGTTGCTCTATACCTATGTGCGATTGAAAATGGATTTTGATATCGACCAGTTCCATTTTCATGTCCCGCTTGCGACCTCTTTCTTGCGACTCCATTACCTCGAAAGTTTTGGAGACGATATGACCTCCTATCGAAAGACCATCACGGACGCCGTTGAGAGCGGGAAACCCAGGGCCGGGCTTGAACGGGGCGTGACGGGTTTCGGGCTTAGGGGGGTCGTACCGGTCCACCGTTATGGAAGGGTGGTGGGAAGTGTGGAGATTGGTCACAGCTTCGGGAAGGCCCTTTTGGAGGATTTCCACAAGCGTTGGGGCGTCGATCTGGCCCTCTATGAGGTCCGGGAGAAGGGACCCCACAGCCTGATGGCAAAATCCGAGAAATGGGCACACAGTTTCGACGCCATGCCCCACCTCGCGAAGGTCGGTCCGAATAAGACTTCGATCCTGATTGCACCAAAGGGATTCTCCGACCGGTCCGTACTTCTCGGAGCGGTGAAGGACTACGGAGGGAAAATAGTCGCACTGGTCGAGATCATTATGGATCGATCCAAGATCCAGAGGGAATTATCCAGAACCAGAGCCCTCATGGTTTCGGTCGGCTTGTTGGGGATAGCGGTTTCCTTTGTCCTGACCTATCTGGTCGCGCGCCAGTTTATTCGGCCCATCAAAGAGATCGTGCATCAGGCCCAGGACATTGCCGATGAGAAGAGGGAGAGCCGTTTGGAACCCAGGTCCAATGACGAGATCGGTGTGCTTACCCAAGCCCTCAACGTCATGCTTGGTGCACTCAAACAAAGGCGCGTGGAGATTGAACAACACGCCACGGTCCTTGAGAGGAGAGTCCGGGAGAGGACGGCCGATCTGATCGAATCCGAGGACAAATACCGAACGCTTGTGGAAAATGTTCCCTTGATCGTTTATCGTGTCCTTGAGGACGGGACAACGGAATTCGTAAATTCCTATTTGACGGAGAGCCTGGGATACAGCATCGAAGAGGCCGTCGGAGACAAAAATTTCTGGATAGAGAAAATCTGCGGTACGGAAGACGGACCTTTTCAAGGCATATGCACGACATGTTTCAATACCGGCGAGGAGTGCCGGGTTGAAAGAAAGGTCAGGGACAGAAACGGCCGTTTACTGACTTTTGTCGACCATGCCATCCCTGCCAGTGACCTACAGGGAAAAATAAGGTGGGTCGATGGCATCATGATGGATATTACTGAAATCAAAACACTCCAGGAAAGGGCGCTTCTCACGGAGGAGGTCAGATTGCTGGGGGAGATCTCAGCCCATATGGCCCATGAAATCAGGAATCCGCTTATCACCGCCGGGGGATTCGCTCGACGGTTGCGGGATTCCCTGCCGGAAGGAGATCCGAACCGGAAACTGGCCCACATCATTGTTGAGGAGGTCGCCAGGCTTGAGGATTACATGAAGATTCTGGCGTCGTCCATCCGGCCTTTTGATCTGTCTCTTACGGAATTGGATGTCGGTTCTCTTCTGGCGAGTCGGGTTGCGGAAGCGGAGGGACTTGGTCGATCCAGAGGGGTGGAAATGGTAAAAAATTTCTCCGCCGGTAAAACAAGGATACAAGGTGATGAAGGGAAGCTGGGCCGGTCCTTTGAAAACCTGCTCAAACATGCCATCGTCTCTACCCCGAGGGGGGAGAAACTGTACATCTCGAGTCGCAAAAAAGACGATCGCTATGTGATTACTCTAAAGCACCGGGTCCATCGACTCTCAGATGACGATCTGGAGAGGTTTTTTTTCCCCCATACCGCCGAGGAGACGAAATGGAATGTCCTTGATCTGCCCTTTTCAAAGATTGTCATCCACCGCCATGGCGGGAAGGTGGACGTGGAAAGGGAAGGGAAAAACGTGGTGGTTTTGAGAATAGATTTCCCAAGCAGGATCAGGGGTTGAAAGACGCAAAAAGACTTTCAGGCCGCCTTCAGCCCCAGGGGATGGGATTCCGCCTCAGGGGGGGGCGCCTCTTCCTGTATCATGGCCTTTTGGTAGGCCTGGAATTCCTCGCATGTCTCTTGTTCAGGGCATTTGTTTTCGCAAATACGGACATCCATCCGTGGATTGTTTCTTTTTCTGTGACAAACGATATAATGGGCCATAAAAAAATCCTGTGTAGATTGTGTTAAGGAAAGTCTTTTAATTATAATTAATTAACTTAATATTGTATCCCAAATATGTTAATATGTCAATAAGTATTGTTCGAAAATTATGATAAATTTCCATTGATCATAGCGGAATGTTTCTTCCTAAGCGAGAGGTTTTTCATGTGATACGTTTTTTATTCCTCAATGCCTTTATCGGGCTGCACACGATTGTTTTTTGTCTGTGGGCCTTGATTGTTTCGGTCTTCGACCCAAACGGGAGACGGGCGCATTCTTATGCAGCCAGGCCCTGGGCCAGGGTTATCCTCCGCTTCTGCGGGGTCGGGGTCACGGTAGGCGGCCTGGAGAATGTGGATAACGACGAACCGCGCATTTATATGGTCAACCATCAAAGTGCCTTTGATATCTTCACTCTTCTCGCCTTTCTTCCGGTGGATTTCAAGTTTATCCTCAAGCAGGAACTCATGAAAATTCCCCTGTTCGGCTGGGCCATGAAAAGAGCCGGTTATATCGCATTAGATCGGGGGGATCCGAGAAAGGCGATCAAAAGCATGAACAGGGCCGCTGAGAAGATTAAGCAGGGTGCGTCCGTACTCATCTTTCCGGAGGGAACGAGGAGTGAGGACGGCCATCTCCAGGTATTCAAAAAGGGGGGGTTTCATCTGGCGATCAAGTCCGGGTGCGCGATCGTGCCGATCGTCATCCTCAACAGTCGCAACATCGTCCGAAAGGGCAGCATGAGAATCAGCGGTGGTGATATACGTATGGAGATTTGTGGGCCTGTTCCCGTAAAGGACTATGGTAAGAGGCATATGGCCCAATTGATGGGACGGGTGAGGGAGGCAATGCTGGAGGAGATGAAACCTTCGCAGACTAAACCGTAACATCCGTGTGATTAGCTCGAAGATCTCTTTGATCCCGTATCGGATCTTGAATCAGGGTGTTGGAAGGGCAGAAGATGAGGCTTTTTTCAAGATTTCAGAAATTCAAAGGGCGATTTTTGACAGTATTGCCGGGAGCGATACTGTGTCTGATAGTGACGCATCAAGCTCAGGGATATGTGATGCCTGCAGAGCAGATTCTTGAGTTTACGGCAAGAAATTTTTCAGTTTTCAAGACCTCTATCATCGAACAGTCGGTCCGGCAGGGCACCCATGAATATGAAGGAACGGAGGTCGTTTTCAGGGAGACGATCTGGATGCAGTCTCCCGACGGCTTTCGCTCTGAGAGACAGGATGATTTGGGGAATAGCGAGATATTCTCTGATCGGCGATATCGAAAATTGCTGATGGCCGACACCCCGGCCCGCCTGATGGGGCTTTTGGCCGCCATGGGAATTGACCTCCAGAAGGTGGCCTTTACCAGGGTTGAAGGCACCGTTGCGTACCGGATCGGAGATAAGGCCAATGAAAACTCGAAGGTGTGTATCGAGAAGGAAAGATTCCTTCCCCTTCTCATGACATATAGCCTGCCCACGGGAGATGGCGTGGTAGGGGTTACGGTGGCCTTCCGAGACTACAGAAAGGTGGGAAATAGCTGGTACCCTTTTCAGATTACCTATTCTCAAGCCAATGGTTTTCGCCGGACCGCCGATGTCCTCGATCTGAAGGTCAATGCGCCGATCTCGAAGCCCCTGTTTAAGATTCCCATTGCGCGGAATCAGCCCCTTTCAGGGCCCCCTGCCTCTATGGCCCCCGAAGAAGAGATCATTCCTTCAGAAAAGGAACGGCTCAGGAGTATACTCAAGGCCTTCGAAGAAAAGTACCGATAATTTCCGGTCCCAGAAACCATTGGTTTGGTCCATTGAAAACGAAGAATACATCTTGCCTCAAAGTCGCCGTGGCTCTCCCGGTAGACGAGACCTATTTCTACGCCGTTCCCGATCACCTGACCGAGGCGGTGAGGCCCGGAATCAGGGTTCGGGTTCCCTTCGGCAATCAGAAGACCACGGGCTATATCCTTGGGGAGGAGCGGGAGGTCGGGGGGCAGGACCTTAAACCCATACTGGATGTCCTGGACTCGGAGCCCCTGTTTCATGAGAGCATGGTCCCTTTTTTTCAATGGCTGGCCGATTATTATCTCTATCCTATCGGTCCGTTTATCCAGGCCGCTTTGCCCGGAGGGCTGAACGCCCGCTCCTTTAAGGCAGGAAGGTTGACTGAAAAGGGGGAAGCTACCCTGGCGCTGCTTTCCATTCATTCGAATGAAAGAAGGCAACTTCAATGGTTCAAAGATAATCCCGGGAAAAAGATACCCACTTCCCTCAACCTTGTTTCAGCCTTTAAAAAAAAGGGGTGGCTGGACATTGAAAACAGGAAAAAGAAGGCCACCATCGGTCCTCTTGTCCGAAAATTTGTGCGGGTCCAAAACGGTCTGGATTTTGAACGCTTTCTCGAGGATAGGATTCGTTCCCTCACGGCCGGGAGTGAGGAAGCCTTTTTGCGGAGGGTTTCCCATCCCTCAGGAGTGCCCCTGAGTGAGGTGAGAGCCGAATTTTCCAACGGCACCTACCTGGTCCGGAAATGGTCGAACAAGGGGTTGCTGGAAATCTACGATAAAACCGTCTACCGAAGCCCTGCGGGAAGTATCCTTTTGCCTTCACCTGTCCCCGAACAACTCTACCCTCAGCAACAGGCCGTCATGAAGGTTATCGAAGAGCGTCTTAAAAGGGGAGGCTTTTCGACGAATCTCCTCTACGGCGTAACCGGGAGTGGGAAGACGGAGGTCTACTATCAGGCCGTTGAGCAGGCCATCCGGTCCGGGCGGAGGAGTATCCTGATGGTCCCGGAAATCGCCCTGGCCGCTTATATGGAAGGGGTGTTCCGATCCCGTCTGGGAGAGCGTTTAGCCATCTATCACAGTGGCCTTGGCAGGGGGGAAAGACACGATGAATGGCTTCGCATGGCGAGAGGGGATGTAGATCTGGTCATTGGGGCCCGGTCGGCGATCTTTGCCCCCCTGCCGGAACTGGGGCTTATCATTGTTGACGAAGAACACGATTCCTCTTACAAACAGGAGGAGGCACCACGCTATCAGGCAAGAGACGCCGCCGTGGTCAGGGGGAGAATCGAGAAGGCCTCGGTGATTCTCGGTTCGGGCACACCGTCGGTACAGTCTTTTCAGAATGCTGTCTCCGGCAGATACCGGTTGCTTGGCATGCCCAATCGAATTGAAAATCGCCCCCTGCCCGATGTCCGGACCATCGACATGAAAAAAGTGACAGCGGAGGGGACGGAGGAGAGTATTATCAGTCCGGAATTAAAGGATGCCCTTGACAGACACCTGGGGAGGGGCAAGCAGGTCATTTTGTTTCTCAACAGGCGGGGCTTTGATCGTGTCCATTTATGCCGCTTTTGCGGGCAATGGATTCGATGTCCCAACTGCGATCTGGCGTTGACTTACCATTTCAAACAAAACAGGTTGGCTTGCCATTACTGCGGATTTCAGTCTCGCCCCCAAAAGATCTGCCCCTATTGCAAGAAGGAGGGTATGAGGGCTTACGGGTTTGGTACGGAGAGACTCGAACATGAACTTGAGGCAATGTATCCTGGTAAACGCATCGCGCGAATGGACAGGGACAGCACCCGCAGAAAAGGCCATGCCTTTCGGATATTGAGGTCTTTTTCAAACCGGGAAGTGGATGTCCTGGTCGGGACACAGATGATCACCAAGGGATATGACTTCCCGAACGTCACCCTTGTCGGCGTGATCGCTGCGGACTTCTCACTGGGTTTTCCTGATTTCAGGGCCGGTGAAAGGACCTTTCAGCTTCTCTCTCAGGTGGCAGGCCGGGCAGGTCGAGGTGAGGAGAAAGGCACGGTGATCGTTCAGACCTTTAACCCGGCGCATTATGCCCTCACAACGGCCCAAGACCATGACTATTCGACCTTTTTTGAGCAGGAGACGGCATTGCGGGAGCCATTGGGGTACCCCCCCTTCTCCTACCTGGCCTGCCTCAGGTTTCAGGGCAGCGAGCAGGATGAAACAGAAAACAAGGCCCGCCAAATCGGTCGTGACATGGTTGAACTTCTGGAAAAGTGGCCCAAAAGAGGGAAAGAGATCCTGCTTTTGGGCCCCACAGAGGCTCCCTTGTCGAAATTGAAAGGGAAGTATCGCTGGCAGATCCTTGTGAAGAGCAAGGAATCGGGACTCCTTCACTATTTTCTCAAGAGGGTGGATGATCGTTCAAAGAAAATAATGCGAAAGAGCGGCGTGTATCTGACCATTGATGTGGATCCCTATCAGATGCTGTGAGGAATATGCATGCGGGCCCGATGCCAACAGATTCGCGGAGCAGACGAAACACAAAACAGCAAACAAGAACGCAATGTCCCTTATCAGGCCGCCCGATGGCGAAATGTCATTTTTAGCTCCCAGATGCCTGTGGAGCTCTTTCTTTTGATATCAAAACCCGCCTTTTCAAAGACCCGTAGCATGGGTCGGTTTTCCATGAGCACTTCGGCCGTAAAACCGAGAAGGCCCTGTTTTTGGGCCAGGTAAGATAAATATGACAGCAGTTGGAATCCAATACCCCGATTCTGGTATTGGTCGGTCACGACAAAGGCAACTTCGGCCGTGTGCGCATCCTGGTTGATACTGTATTGCCCCATGCCCACGATCTCTTCTTTCTCATCGGTTTTGATCGCGGCGAGAATGGCCGTTTCTTTGGTGTAGTCGATCACCACGAATTCCTGCAATTGCCGGTGAGGCATGTCCCTTCGGGGCGAAATAAATCTCCGGTACATGCTCTCGTCGGACAGGGAGTAGAAAAGATCCTTGATCAGGGGCTCATCACTGATTTTTATGGGCCTGAAGAAGATCTCAAGGCCGGTTTTGGTCGTCCTGTAGGTCTCCAGCTCTTCAGGATATTCGCCTCTTTTTCCAGGAATAAACTTCTGATCCTTGTAAATGAGGTTGAGATTTTTCGCTTCTTCCACGAGCCAGGGCCTGAAATCGGGGTGGGCAATGGTAATCAATTGCATGGCGCATTCTCTGATGTTCTTCCCGTGAAGATAGGCGATGCCGTATTCAGAGACCACATAGTGGATATCTCCCCTGCCCAGGGTCACCCCGGAGCCCTCGGGCAGAAGAGGAACGAACCTGGAAATTTGTCCGTTATTGGCTGTCGATTGAATAACGAGTATCGTCTTTCCTCCTGCCAGAACCGCCCCTCGCATGAAGTCTCTCTGTCCCCCAACCCCGCTGAAAAACGTTTTTCCGATAGACTCCGCCGTGGCCTGTCCCGTGAGATCGATTTGGAGGCAACTGTTGATGGTGGTAATATGCTTGCTTCGGGAGATCACAAGGGGATTGTTCGTGAAATCAATGGGGCGAAATTCTATGCTGGGGTTGTCGTGGATGTATTCGTAAGTCTCCTTTTCTCCCATACAGAAGGTGGCCACGGTCTTTCCCGGATTCAGGGCCTTGTTTGAATTGTCTATAACCCCCTCCTTCATGAGTTGAATGATGCCGGGCCCCAATAGTTCCGTGTGTACACCCAAGTGCTTTTTATGTCGGAGGTTCAACAATATTGCATTCGGTATATTTCCGTACCCCACCTGGATGGTATCACCGTCCTCGACAATGCGGGCCACATATTTCCCGATCCCCTGGCAGATCTCGGAGGAGACCTCTTCTTTGTATTCAAGCAGGGGCTCATCGTGGGGGATGATAAAATCCACATCTTTGATATTGACGAAGGTGTCCCCGTGCACCCGCGGCATGTTGGCATTCACCTGAACAATGACCCTCGATGCATTCTCCACGGCGGCCTTCGCAATATCCACGCTGATGCCGAGGCTCATGTATCCGTGAATGTCCGGGGGAGACGTCTGAACGAGGGCCACATCCAGGGGGACCAGTTTGCGTCGAAAAAGTGCCGGAATTTCCGAAAGAGAGACGGGTGTGTAGTCAGCCAGCCCTTCGTTCACGGGACCCCGGGTGTTTTTCCCGATGAAAAAGGAATTGTGCCTGAAATTGTGTTTGAATTTTTCATCGGTGTAGGGGGCAACCCCGAGGGTCATCACGTGGAAGACCTCTGCATCAAAAAATGCCTTGGGATGGGAGGAGACGTATTGGATCAGGGCCTGAACCAGGTATTGAGGCTCTCCGCAGGCGGTGCCTATGAAAATTCTGTCGCCCCGGTGAATATGGCTGAAGATCTTGTCCTCCGAAGTAAATTTTTCCGGATAGAGCCGCTTCATCTCCTCGATGTTCATATTTAGGTTTGCATCCATCATTTCCCCCTGTCATAGGTTGAGGCCTGGTTCGGCGCTCTTTGTGTTGGGGTGGTTCCGTTCTCCTCCTGTTCAATCATGAAAACTCAGCAAGAATGGGATAAAGACATAACAGAGGGAATCAGTAAGCATTTTTCGTGGAGAACAGTGATTTTTATAATCCGCAGGCCTTAAAGAGGCAGTGACGATAATGCCCGTTTGAGACCCGCGGACTTCAAATTGTCTGGTTGGAAGGGGACCTTTTTCTGCGTCAAGGTCGTCATTTCAGCCTGGAAACGTCCTGTTCAGGCCTGGCGGAGTTTAAATCGTTGAATCTTCCCCGTAGCGCTCTTGGGCAGTGCATCCAAGAACTCAATCCACCTGGGATATTTGAATTTCGCCATCCTGTCCAAGACCCACTTCTTGAGTTCGTCTTCCAGCTTTTTGCCGGGCTTGTATTTGTCGTTGAGCACGACAAAGGCCTTGGGTTTGACCAGAAACTTTTCATCCACGTGCCCCACCACGGCACATTCAAAAACAGCCGGGTGCTCGATCAGACAACTTTCCACCTCCACCGGTGAGACCCATATTCCTCCCACTTTGAGCATGTCATCGGATCGACCTGCTGCGTGGTAGTATCCTTCATCGTCAATATAGTATTTGTCTCCGGTGTTAATCCATTCGCCGACCATGGTTTGACGCGATTTCTCGCGTTTTCTCCAGTAAAACTGCGCCGCGCTGTCGCCTTTTACCATGAGGGTTCCGATTTCACCCTGGGGCAGTTCATTACCCTCATCATCGACAATTTTCAACTCATACCCCGGCACGGGTTTTCCTGTGGATCCCGGTTTCACCTCTCCCGGCCTGTTGGCTATGAACATATGGGCCATTTCGGTTGAGCCGATGCAGTCCAGAATCTCAAGTCCGTAACGTTCCTTGAAACGATGGAAGATCTCCGGCGGCAGGGCCTCACCGGCAGAGATGCAGATCCTGACCGAGGAGAAGGAGTGATCGGCGTTCGGGTCGGGATTGACCCCGGTTTCCTTATCTAATTTTTCCTGGTAGGCCAGGATCTGTCCGTAGAGTGTGGGAACGCCGAAGTACACCGTGGGCCTGAATTTTTTAAGGATGTTCAACACGCCTTCGGGTTTGGGGGAAGACGCGCTGAGGAGCACAGCGGCCCCGGCGTGCATGGGAAAGTACATGCTGTTACCAAGACCGTAGGCGAAAAATAGCCTCGCGGATGAAAAACACACATCATCTTCCGTTAGCTTAAGAATATGGTCCCCAAAGCCCTTGCAGCAAACCACCATATCATACTGGGAATGAATGGCGCCTTTGGGAGCGCCGGTGGAACCTGAACTGTACAGCCAGAAACCGACATCATCCCGGGTAGTGGGAGCGGTCTTGACCAAGGCTGATGCACTCTTGTATTGCTGTCTAAAGGGAATCCGTGCCCCATCAGTCTCGGAGATGACGATCATATCCCGAAGGTAGGGAAGATCCCCCTTGATCTGATTGACAATGGGGAGGAGTTCCTCGGAGATAACAAGGAGTCGTGCGCGGCTGTCATTGAGATAAAATTCATAATCCTCTGCGGTCATCATGGTATTGATGGGAATAGGAATGGCTCCGATTTTGACCGATCCCCAGAAGATGGCCCAGAACTGGGGGACATCGAGCATCAAAATCATCACCCGGTCCTCGATGCCGACCCCCAGGTTGCGTAACCCGTTCGCTGTTTTGTTCGCCATCTTTTGCATGTCGTTGTAGGTGTAATTCCGGTGCTCCGTGTAAATTGCGACTTTATGCCCTTTTCCCTGTCGAATGTTGCGATCCAGAAAATAGTCTGCGGCATTGAATGATTCTTGCGGCATCGCATGCTGCATTGCTTACCCCTTTCGAAAAATTGTTTATGTGCAAAAAATTAAATATTTTTTTCGTTTTTTCCCAACAAAATTAAACAGCAGGGGCAACTGAAGATCCATCACGCAATCGACGCAGGCATACATTGAAGTTGCCACTGCCAAACCCCTTATCTGTTGTTTCGAAACAGATTCCAAAAAGCTAAGACAAAAGCAATAGGTATACCAAGAGGTTAAAACATTTCTTTGGCATGATAACATTCTGAATGTACAAACAAATCTCTGCTTTAGAAGGTGTCGTAGCTTCCAAGGGATGCAGGGGAAAATGTCAACATTCTTTACAGGCTGTAAAGGCGTTTCCCGCCCTTTCAGGTGCAGGTTGATAACTGGGTCCAAGCCTATTTTGAGCCTTCAAAAAACAGGGAACGGGCGCTCACCGGGATTCGATAAAAGCAGCGGACAAGTACCCCACCACCTGTTCAAGGTCGCCGGTGACGTGACCGGAGTGGGCATAGTCCAGAATGATGGATCGGTTTGCCCCCACCTTCCTGACCGCTAACATGACCGTCATGGCCGCCCCACCGCCGCATGCCTCACAATTCCCGGCGGCCAGGGATTTCGAGAGGCCCGTCGTATCAAAGGCCTTTATTCCATCAATGAACAATCGGTCGAGTCTCTCGGCCTGCCTGGCGGGATGAAAATGGGAGAGGTCGGTGCTGGCCAAGAAAAGCGTTCCCTTTATGGAATCCAGTGCCCGGAAAAGACTGCGGACGAGGTGGCGGCAGGTTTTCATGTCCTGTTGCCCCATCAAGAGGGGGACGATCTGGAAATTCTTGAGCACAGTTTGCAGAAAAGGGAGTTGGATTTCGAGTGCGTGCTCATGGGCATGAGCCTGAGGGATGCATCTGATTTCGGTGCCGGTTTCGATAAGTCTTTTAGCCAGGGATTGATCGACGGGAACGGTCCCCAAAGGGGTCTCATAGGATGATTGCGTGTTAACCGATATGCCCCTGAAAGGGGTTCGGTGGCTGGGACCTATCATGATGATTCTTTTGAATTTCGACCCCTTCAGAAGGCTGTATGCAGAAGCGGCCACCCGGCCGGAGTACTTATGGCCCGCATGGGGCACGAGAAGTCCCTTGAGATTTCCCTCAAGGGACGTTTGCCTGGCCTGCGCCAGATAGGATTCAATGCTGCTCTTTAGGGTGTTCCGGTTTGAGGGGTACCAGGTTCCGGCAAGGATTGAGGGACGGGAGCTTTTTTCAAGCAGGGGTTGTGCAAAGCTCATTTTCGAAGGTATCGCCAAAATCGAAAGAAGAAGCAGGATGAAAAACGGGGAACATCGTTTAGTCGTTTTCTTGTCCATAAAAAGAGATTCCCGGTAAGCCTTGTAAATGAATTTCGACATGGTTAAATTATTATTTATTCACTATTATACGCCATTTGCATAAAGAGGGTAACTCTTTTGTCTCTTTCAAGATGTGTATGAGTCCGGTCTTCTGAAAAAATGATGGTCCGTGGTCATGACCCGTCCAAAGCTCAATGCGATTCAAAAAGATAAACAGTTACAGATAGCTACCGTTTTCAGGCATGTTTCGAAAAGGGCGGTACGCCATGGGTCTCCGGACATTTCGTGTGAGGATGGGGCTTTTGGCGTGTGATTTGCGTTTTGTGAATTTTGGCGTATGTTATTATGTTAACCTCGGCATTTGACCCTAAATCCACTGCCTAATTTGCATATCATCCCTTGATGGTGTATCAGGGTTGACGACAAGGCTCGGCCCGTGAGTCATTGATGAAACGACGAAGGAGGAGCGATGGATCTGCGTTTTTTGAGGGTATTTTTTATT
This sequence comes from uncultured Desulfobacteraceae bacterium, assembly GCA_964401325.1. Lineage (GTDB taxonomy): Bacteria > Desulfobacterota > DSM-4660 > Desulfatiglandales > HGW-15 > CAYNYM01. The sequence continues at coordinate 12,221 of CAYNYM010000005.1, forward strand.
GTGGCCGCCCTTTCTGTTTTTTTTGTGGTCAGTGGTTGCGAAAAGGAGAGGGAGGCCTTTCATGTGGCACCGAATTTTCTCCTTAAAAACCTATCCGGTGAGAGTGTGTCCCTTGATCATTTGAAAGGTAAGATTGTCCTTGTGGACTTTTGGGCCACATGGTGTCCGCCTTGCCGGAAGTCCATTCCTGAGCTTATTGAACTTCAAAAGAAATACCAGGAAGAAGGATTGGTCGTTCTGGGCATTTCCATGGATCATCCCGAAAAAACAAGCGATCACAGCCTCATGGCCTTCAAGGAAAGATATCATATCAATTATAGGATACTGAGGGCGAACAGCCAAGTGGCCTTGGATTTTTTCGGATCGGGAGACATGCCTATCCCCACCATGTTCGTGATCAACCGCGAAGGAAATATCGTGGCCAGGCATGTGGGTTATCGACCGGGCGTCCTGGAAGAATCACTGAAAGGGCTCATATGACGGTCATTGATTTTCATACACATATTTTCCCCCGAGGCTTCAGGGCCGAGAGAGAAGCGTTTTTTTCGGGCGAACCCGCTTTCGAGGAGCTCTACTGCGCCGCTGCATCACGTCTCGTCGGAAAAAGCGATTTGATAAAAAACATGGATAAAACGGGCGTCGATAAGGCGGTGATTTTCGGCTTTCCCTGGAGCAAAGAAGCACATTTTCGAAGACACAATGATTATGTGATAGAGGCGGTTCGCAAATATCCGGAAAGATTCATCGGTTTCTGCTGTTTTTCCCCCCATTCACCGGTCGCGGCTGGGGAGGCACAACGGTGCCTTGAATCGGGCCTTTCGGGAATAGGAGAGCTTGCCCTTTATGGATCGGACTTTACAGAGAGAGACATTGCGGGCCTAAAAGACGTGATGGAAGTGGGGGCTCAATTCGATGTCCCTGTTCTCCTTCACTGCAATGAACCGGTAGGTCACCCTTACCCGGGAAAAGCCCCCATGACGCTACGGCAGCTTTACCTGCTGCTTAAGACCTATCCCGACAATAAATTTGTCCTGGCACATTGGGGAGGCGGGCTTTTCTTTTTTGGTCTCATGAAGAAGGAAGTCAAAAAAGTGATGCGAAATACCTGGTTCGATACGGCTGCCTCACCCTATCTTTATGCACCGGATATTTACAGAATCGCCTGCGAAACCATCGGGGAAACCAGGATACTCTTCGGTTCCGACTACCCCCTTCTCAGTCCGGCAAGGTATTGGCAGGAATTGAGAGGCACAGGGCTGTCTTCACGGACCCTGCGGCGGATTTCGGGTGAAAATGCCGCCGAATTGCTCGGCATTTCGGGCTGAGCAAACATCCCCATCAAACTTCAGGTCTCGTCAGCAGCCTTGACCAGTATTTCGTTTTCCCCCATTACTCCAAGAAATTGCACCGGATTTCCCGGAATTTTGACTCTCCTAACTTGAAAACCCAATCGTTGCCGGATGTCATTCCTGGATGGGTGTAAGCGGGCAGTGGCGACGGAGGCGGATGGGGCAGACGCCCCAAGAGAAGACGGCCGAAGGCAATCCCGCGATGCCCAGGGACGAATGATGCCTTGATGATCCTGGTTGGGATACCGTTGGCACAGCTCTTGCTTGATAACAGGGAGAGTTCAAGGCCTTGGGAAGCACGGCCGGATTGATCGAAAAAGAGTGTCTGTAGGTGTGAAAATCTCTTTTATCGCTGATCGGACGACGGGCCGGCGTAAGTGATTTTGACTCGCGTTGACAAAATATTGACTATATCCGAACCACCGAGGTTTCCGACACGTGATGAAAGGAAAAAAGCAGAAAGAGGCTGCCGGGGATACCAACGCCTGGATGACCACCTACACGGATCTCATGATTCTCTTGCTCACCTTCTTTGTCCTGCTCTTAAGCATGTCCGTCATCGCAGACGACAAGAGGTTGGTGGCACTCAACTCACTGACGGGGGCCTTTGGATTTAAACCCGGCGGCCATTCCATCATAGGAAGTCCGGAAGGCGTAAATATTACTCTCGGTTCTTCCCCCATGCGACAAGAAACTATCGATTTTGAGAAAATGCGAAACCTTGTCTTGAAAAATGCCCTGGACCCCACGGTCCATGTGATCAGAGATATGGAACGGATTATTATGCGGATTGATGATAGGGTTCTTTTCGAACACGGATCGAGCAAGATCAACCCAGAGAGATTTGCGTTCTTGAAGGAAGTGGGACACGCCTTGAGGGATGGGCCCCGCATCATAGAACTTCGGGGATTTTGCGCGGCCTCCGAAACAACCTTTGATCCAAAACCCCTCAAAATTGGGATGGCGCTTTCAACTCAGAGGGCCTTTGCCGTCTTTAAATTTTTCCACGGCCATTCGGGCATTCCGCAAAAAAGAATGGTGGCCCACGGATTTGGAACAAATGCCGTGCGAAAGGTGAGTACGAAGAGAAAAAACGAAATGAGCCGACAGGTGGAAATCATCCTGGATTATCGGGAGCCGTTGCCCTATCGCCTGAGAAGACACAAGAAGGATACCCTCCTGGATTTTAAAGGCTTTCTTTTCAGGGTTCCGGGAAATGCCAATGAGTTCTGACAAGAGAAAAGTCGCGCCCGATGGGAAAAAGAAGGGCACACCGGGATGGATGGTAACCTTCTCGGACCTGTCCACCCTGCTTCTCACCTTTTTTGTCCTTCTGCTTTCCATGTCGACGATGGATGACATGACCCTCAAGAGCCTTTTCCAAAACTACACGAGCAGCAGTGGTATCCTGTATTTCAAAGAATTCGGGGAAATCTACAGACCGAAGGAGACCCTGATTCATGACCTGAATGAGAAGCTGAAGGATGCCCTGGTCATGCGTAAGGCCAACGACCCCAATGAGGAATTCGCTTCATCGGAGGACCAAAAGTTTCTAATGGAAATCGGAAGCAATCTCGTTGTCGAGGAATTCAAGGGAGGATTCAAGCTGATCTTCGGGCATCGACTTCTCTTCCCACCGGGCAGTGCCGAGATAAGGGAAGAGATGAAGCCCGTTCTTGCTCGGGTTTCTAAATTCATAAGGACTTCGACCTATCAAATCTACATCGACGGACATACGGACAATGTCCCGATACATACCACACAATACCCCTCCAACGACGAATTGTCATTGGCCCGGGCCTACAATCTCATGGATTATCTTGTCAGAGAAAAAAATCTTTCCTCCGTCTATATGGCCCTGGCAGGTTATGGGGCGCTTCACCCCGTGAGTACCAATGACACGCCTGAGGGCAGAGAAAAAAATCGACGTGTAGAAATCATTTTCAAGAACCAAAGATACTTCTAGGGTGTTTAAATCCGCCGGAGGGGGACAACCGGTTTATTGCCCCGCCGATTGTGGCGGTACAATGCCTTTGCCGCACCCGGCTGCTTTGCGGTCGGGCAGTTCATTGCGGAAAATCCGGGTACTATTTGATTTTTTACTCTTTCTGCCTGAAGACAATTTTGATAGGTGTATGATTTAGCCCGAAGCGCTCCCGAAACTGGTTGACCATAAACCGCCTGTAAGAAAAATGAACCATCTCGGGCTTGTTCACAAAGACCACGAAGGTCGGAGGTTTTGTCCCGGTCTGAGTGGCATAATAAAATTTGAGCCGGCCTCTTCCAATTTGGGGCGGTGGTTTTATTTTGACCATCTGATCCAAGGCCCTGTTCACCGCTCCGGTGCCGATCCGATGGGAATACTGTCCGTAGAGGAGATCGATTTTTTCAAAAAGCTTCCGGACCCTTTCGCCGGTAAGGGCGGAAAGGTTGAGACTCGGAGCGAAAGATATAAATTTCAGGTTCCTTTCAACCTCATGGTTCAGGTGCCTCTTCATCTCGGGATTGTCCTTAACCAGATCCCATTTGTTGTAGGCCAGGATGATTCCCCTGCCGCGTTCAAGGGCGTAACCACAAATCCGGGCATCCTGATCCACGATGCCGTCGGATGCGTCCATCACAATGACGGCCAGGTGACACCGCTCAAGGCTCCTAATGGCCTTGATCATGGAAAACCTGTCGATCTTTTCCTTGACGCGGGCCTTCCTGCGCAAACCAGCCGTGTCAATCAATACATAGGCCTTGCCCTGCCAGGTGAAGTGGGTATCGACTGAATCGCGAGTCGTGCCGGGCAATTCACTGACCAGCAGCCGGTCGGAACCCAGCACGCGATTGATAAGAGATGACTTTCCCACATTGGGTCTGCCTACAATGGCGACTCTGATGTGATCCCTGTCTTCTTCGGAAAAATCACCCGAAGGCAGATCCTTGATCACTTCCCCCATCAGGGTCTTCAACCCGTAACCATGGGCGGCGGAAAGGGGATGAATATTCCCCAATCCCAGCTTGTAGAAGTCCGCGATCAAGCTATCATGTTCCGGACCGTCCACTTTGTTGACGGCAAGAAAGATCTTTTTTCGGGAGCGCCTGAGAATATCGGCCATGTCTTCATCGCCGGGCATGATCCCCTGACGGCCGTCCACCATGAAGACGATTCTGTCAGCCTCCTCTATGGCATGGGTTACCTGACGTCTCACCAGATCAAGAAGGGGTTCATCATTCGGTTCGTCATAGCCTCCGGTATCGATGACGATGAAGGCCTTTCCCTCCCAAGTGACGGACGCATAGAGCCGATCCCTGGTGATGCCGGGCCGGTTATCGACAAGGGCACCCTTTGATCGTGAAAGACGGTTGAAAAGGGTCGATTTCCCCACATTGGGGCGTCCTACTATGGCGATGATAGAAGTCATGATCTCGCAAGGGTGCGGTCACTTCCCGGAACCATCCGATCACGGGACCGCAAGTCGGCCTTTCCATGTTTGGTGTGTTGTGTCATTGGAGGGGGAGTTGTGTCGCTCTGCGCTCTATGCAGAAAGATTCTCCCGGATGATCCGGTTCAATTCCCTCAATCTTACCGGTTTTTCGAGGAGGGTCAAGGCAATCCCTTCCTTTAGGGTCTTGCGCGCCCTTAGATCGCAGGGATTTCCCGTCAATACGAGAATTCGGGCCTTTGGGTCGAATGACTTGATTTTGCGGGATGACTCATAACCATCCATCACAGGCATCTCAATGTCCATCAGGACAAGGTCAGGGAGGAAAGCCTTGTATTTATCCAGCCCCTCCTGCCCATTTGCGGCCTGCTCCACATCATAGGGGCCTACCATCTGAAGGGATTCCGACATGAGATCCGTAAGAAGTCTTTCGTCATCGACAACAAGTATTTTTTGTTGCAGCATTTCCTGAGATTCCTTGCCGAAGGGGCTAAACGAAATAAGGTGTTTATAAAACACTATAGGGTGCATGAATCAGCCTGTCAATGCAAAAAAGGCAATATATGGTAGCATTATTTTTCGGGAGTATCATATCTTGTGCCCTTAAATGTTTTGAGGTGATCAAAATAGCTAGGGTTTTCAATCGGATGTCTTACTTTTCGACAATGCCCCAAGTCCGAGGGAGGACCACCGAGAGAGTTTTCACCTTGACTAATGGGGGGAATGCGGATAATTTTTTGTAATTAAAAAAAAGGATAATAGAACTATTTCAACTATGCCTACTAAATATATCATCGTTACCGGGGGCGTCCTTTCAGGACTGGGGAAAGGTATCGCCGCCGCTTCAATAGGCCATCTTCTTTCATCTAAACTCAATATCGTCCCCATTAAATGTGACGGGTATCTCAATGTCGATCCGGGAACCATGAATCCCTTTGAACACGGGGAGGTCTTTGTTCTGGACGACGGTGGTGAAGTGGACATGGATTTCGGTCACTACGAACGTTTTTTGGGGGTGACCTGTCAGTTGCACTGGAATTTGACCATGGGCAAAGTCTTTGACATGGTCAGGAAGAAGGAACGCAGGGGGGATTACCTCGGAAAGACTGTCCAGTATATTCCACATGTTACGGATGTGATCAAGAATCATATCTTTGATATTGCCCGAAAGGAATCCGCCGATCTCGTCATCGTCGAGATTGGGGGGACGGTCGGTGATATCGAAAATGAGCTCTTCCTGGAAGCCATGAGGCAGATGAAGGAGGATGTGGGCAGAGAGAACATTGCGTATATCCATCTTACTTACGTTCCCATCCCTTACGGTGTCAATGAACAAAAGTCCAAGCCCACGCAGCAGAGCGTGAACCTGCTCAAGCAGAGGGGCATATTCCCGGATGTGATTATCGGCCGTTGCTCCCAATTTTTGACCAGGGAAATCAAGGGCAAGATCTCCAGTTTCTGCGATGTGGAGCCGGAGGCCGTAGTCACGGGACTTGATGTGGAAGATATCTATGAGATACCGGTTATCTATGAGAAGGAGGGGTTGGTCGGCATCCTTCACAAGAAATTGAATATATACAGTCCTCCTGATCTGAGGAGATGGAAGGAGTTTATTGAGAATCTCCGAAAGCCTAAGCGAGAAATCACCGTGGCCATGTGCGGTAAGTATACCCGGTTGGAAGATTCCTACGCCTCGATTGTCGAGTCCTTTAACCATTGCGCGGCTCATCTGGGTTGCAAGATCAATCTCAAATGGGTGGATACCACGGATTTGAAGGATGCCTCCTTTTTGAACGAGGTCAATGGGGTGGTCGTCCCGGGCGGTTTCGGGGCCAGGGGTGCGGAGGGTAAGATTGAAGTTATTCGAAGGGTGCGTGAACGTGATATCCCTTTCCTGGGACTTTGCCTGGGACTTCAAGTGGCGGTTATTGAATATGCGAGGCATGTGTGTCGGCTCGATGGGGCAAATTCCACGGAGGTGGACCCTCATACGTCCCACCCCGTCATTGATATCCTTCCGGAACAGATAAATGTCAACGAAAAGGGAGGCACCATGAGACTGGGTGCCTACACGGCAGTCGTTAAGGAAGGGACCCTGGTCCATGCCCTCTATCAATCCAAGGAGATTTCCGAACGGCATCGGCACAGATACGAAGTCAATCCCGAATATCATAAGACCCTCACCGAAAACGGGATGGTTTTCTCGGCCTGCTCTAGAGATGGGAGGTTGGTGGAGTTCATCGAATTGCCCAATCTCAGGTATTTTGTGGCTACCCAGGCTCATCCGGAACTCAAGTCCAGAATGGAAAAACCCAGCCCCCTGTTTTTCGGTTTTGTCGAAGCCTGCCTGAAATGATCCGACGGCGGAGTCACCGTTTTGTTGTTTTTCTACTAAATGTTGAAACCTTGGGAGGTAAAGAGTTCTTGCCCCTGAATCCCCTCCCTTGATATGATTCAGGGGTAACGGGGCGAGAAAGACATTCGTGTATGGATAAGACGTACCGTGTTGTTTTTCTGAACTTAATTGAAAGTCGAGAGACCTTTCACAACAGGATGGCCAAACTGGGGGTATCCGCTCACACCATTGACCGGATGATTCAAGAGGCCCCCATTATACTCAAGAAAGATATGACCCTTGCAAAGGCCGGACGATACGCAAAGGCCATACAAGAGGCCGGCGGAGAGGTGAGTATCGAAGAGCAGGGCGATTTCGAGCAGTTGAAGCGGCCCGAAAGATATTACAGCATTGAACCCTTTGAGAATTTTACCATGTGCCCTGAGTGCGGATTTAAACAGCTCAGGACAGAGGCCTGCGTGAAATGCGGATTCCTCTTTAAGTCCATGGAAACCGGGGGGGGGAAACTCCATGTCCGAGGTCATTGATCTTCAGGAGGCCAAACTGGATATGTTTGTCAGGAGGGCTTTCCGAAACTGGAAGAGTGCATTCCAAGAGGAATTCGGCCGGGACACACAATGTGCGGGTCTATCACAAAAGACCCTGGTCTTGCTCATCCAGGGGAAAGACAAGGGCACCTTTTATCTTTTCGACCTGATCATGAACCTTGAAAATTTGGGCTCAGGTTTTGAATTTAACGAGCTTAATCCGAAGGAAAAAATAGCGGTCATGGACCGCTACCTGTTTTTGCTTGACCGGTTGCGTTATGAGTATATGAAAAGGTTGGGATGGTTGGCCGGCTATCCTGGAGAGGAGTGCACACTCGTGAACCTGATTCGCAATTTCGATGCATGCGCACCGGAGCTCCAGGCCCGGACGCCCCTCCTCAGCCCGGATCACTCTGCCTATGGGAAGTTCTGCAGTATGAATTCCTTTGAAAGGGAGGAATTCATAAGAAAACTGATTCCGGAAGCCCTCAAGGACCTTCTAGATCACTCCACGACCTTGTAAACCTTGTCGTTTTCTCTTACCCTCTCGGTGACTCTAATCCCCACGAGATCGCCTGCCTTGGCCTCTTGCACCTCTTGATTGTCTATCTCGATCCTGCCCACGGCATCGGTAAAATCCGTGGTATGGCCTTTGAACTTGAGCGTATCTCCCGGTTTGATGATACCATTGGTCACTTCGAGGGCAGCTACGCTGGGTTTGGCAAAGAATTTGACGATTCGTCCAACTTCTTCCTCAGACATAATAAGTCCTCCTCATGGATTATTGAATTCATCCATTTGCAGTAGATATATCTTTTTGGGGGGTGTTTGTCAAGATCGCTCCTCACTCCTCAAGATTCGCAAGCCTTGCATTTGGATCTTTTTACGAAGCCGTCCCATTTCTGACTTTTTGCGAATTCATCAAGACATGATATGTAAATCCTGCGGTGGCATTGGTTGACGGTCGGCACCGACGCCTGTTGGACGGGGTGTGGGGTTCCCTGGGCAGGCACAAGAGAAGATTGCTATTGATGTCGGATGACACTTCCTGTAAAATTCAATCCATGGAAGATTATAAGAAAAGACTGGCAGAAATTTTGGCAGAGACCGGTGCCCTTTTTTTTGAAAGGGATCTGGTCCTGAAGGACGGTCGGCCTACTCCCTATTTTGTGAATCTGGGCATGTTCCGAACGGGCCGTTTAAGTATGGAAATGGGCGCCTTTTTTGCTGACATGATGGTGGATCGCGGCATTTCAGAGGAATCGGATATCATTCTGGGTCCTTCTTACAAGGGCAGTGCCATTGCTCTGGCCACGGCTATCGCGCTCTATTCAAACCATGGTCAGGACCTCCTGTTCGACTATGACCGGAAAGAGACAAAGGCCCACGGTGAGGCAAGCAAAGGTGGCAGTCTCCTTGTGAACCGGACATTTTTTGATGGCTGCCGGGTGTTCGTCGTCGATGATGTCGCCACATCTATGCGCACCAAGTATGACCTGCTGGACACCGTCAGGAAGGAGGCGGAGGCCGGCCGCATCGATGTCAAGATCGCCGGAATAGGCATTGCCGTTGACCGGGAGCAAACAACGGCGGTCTATGACGATGAGGGTCGCGTTGTACTCGAACAAAAGGGCGACGATGCCATTGGCGAGTTTGTGGAGCGGACCGGCATCCCCGTCCACGCCGTCACCGGGATCAGGGAAATTGTGGAGTACCTTTATCGGGAAAAGGTGCCGGTCATGATTCAAGGCAAGGAGATGCCGATCGACGGAGAGACAAAGACACAATTTGATGCGTATCTGAAAATGTACGGGAGTCACTGACCAGGGCCCATCTTAAGGCCTGCCTTTTTTTATCCGGTCCTAGGCATTTTTTCCACCCCTTTGGTGGTTCGGTTCGCAATTGCGATGACGTATCTTGAGGATCCAATCGTGACCAATGCATGCTTGTGTCATGTTATCATGGCTGAAAGGCCCGGGCGGGCAAGATGAAATGTCTCGGTACCAGGAGAGTGCGGCAATGAAAGGCGATAGAAACACAGAATCCGGGAAGCTGTCTCTGGTCCGCCAAGAAGACAATAAAGATCCTGCCGTTGAAAAAACCAGGGGTGTGGCGCCTGTAAAGTGGACCAATATGGTGCTCAAGCAGGCCGTTTCCATGGCCAAAAGAATTGAAGCGGACGCCATTCTGGTTTACATGGACAGCATCAAGGACCTGGGACCCATCTCGAAAATCAAGAGTGACTCAAGAACCATCCTTTTGACGAAAAGAAAAGATTGCATGGAAAAGGCCTCAGCCTCTAATCTCTACCCGGTGATGATACCTGATGTCAAACTGACCAGGACAGGGTACTTGAAGATAGGTTTTCTTGCCGCGATGTCCAAGGGACTCCTCAAGAGCGGGGATGTTATCGTTTGCGTGGGCGGGGTTCCTGAACAGGGCTTTATGGATACCATCATGCTGGTGGAAGTGGATCTGGAGTCGGAGCTTTTCGGAAGCGCAGGCGAGATCACCTTTCCTCCCCGAATAAGGTCCGAAATTTTCGAAACCCTTCTGGATTTCGTCCTGCAGTTGGCCAATGAAGGCAGGGAAGGCAAGCCTGTGGGTGCCATTTTTGTCCTGGGAGAT
>CAYNYM010000006.1:0-20786 GCA_964401325.1 uncultured Desulfobacteraceae bacterium
ATATCAGTCTGAAATACCCTTTTACAAGCACCAGGTGCGAAACCTTATGGGTCATAACACCAGGATTGATCCCAAGAGCATCGATGACTACCTGGCCAGAGGTGGTTACGCTGCTTTATCCAAGGCGCTTTTTGAGATGGGCGGCCCTGAGCAGGTCCTTGAAGAAATAAAGAAAGCCAACTTGCGCGGCAGGGGCGGTGGCGGGTTTCCTGCCGGTTTGAAGTGGGAGACCGCCCGTAATGCACCCGGGGAAGAAAAGTACGTGATCGTCAACGGTCATGAAGGGGAGCCCGGGGCGTTTATGGATAGGGCCATTTTTGCCGGAAATCCCCATTGCGTGCTGGAAGGCTTGATCATCGGCGCCTATGCGATCGGCTCACATCAGGGATTTATCTACACCCGTCATGATAGTCCCCGATTAAATGAAAACATTGACATGGCCCTCGCCAAGGCGGAGGAATACGGATTTTTAGGTGACAATATCCTCGGATCCGGTTTCAATTTTCATGTGGAGGTGCATTTTGATGTCGGCATATTCGTCTCAGGCGAGTCCAGCGCACTGATGAGATCCATAGAAGGGAAGCACCCGGAGCCAAGACCCAAATATATCCGTACTTCGGTAAGTGGTATCTGGGAAAAGCCGAGTAACCTGAACAACGTAGAGACCTGGGCCAACGTACCTCAGATCATCAATCATGGCGCTGCTTGGTATACGGGTATCGGGACTGCGGGGAGCAAGGGAACAAAACTTCTATCCTTATCAGGTAATATACGTCATACAGGGGTCGTAGAGGTCCCCTTTGGGACCACGCTGAGAGAAATCGTCTACGACATTGGTGGTGGCATTCCAAACGGAAAGAAACTTAAGGCGGTCCACTTTGGGGGACCTATGGGGGGTTCCGTTCCCGAGCGTTTCATCGACACCCCACTGGATTTCGATGAACTTCGAAAACTGGGAGCTTCGATAGGTGCGGGCGGCATGCTGGTATTGGATGAAGATGCCAATATGGTTGAATTAACCAGGTTTTATCTCAACTTTCTTACAAATGAATCCTGCGGAAAATGTGTCCCCTGCCGCGAAGGCATCAGGCAGATGCTCAAGATCGTGACGAACATCAGTGAAGGAAAGGGAAGAGAGGGCGACATCGAACTCTTGGAGGAGATAGCCGAGGTGGCGGGAGAGGCCTCACTGTGTGCCTTGGGGAGAACTGCTTCCGATCCGCTTAAAAGCACGCTACGCTACTTCAGAGATGAGTATGAGGCAAATATCAAGAAGTGCGCGGCCTGAAAGTTTGCCCCCTTCGTTTTGGAGCGCTGAAGGAAATTCGTAACTACTCAGCTAGATAGGCTGTAGGCATTTAGGCCGTGAGGTACCGCAGGAAGGGAATATGCGTGATCACATATCGAGCAACCATTTCCCAAAGAAGAAATGTATTGTGGAAGCCGAGAAGGTTTTGGGCGCCCTGCTTCGATCAATGCGCGGATAGCGAAGGGTTCGGAAACGAATAGCCTTTAGCCAACAGCCTAAACAACCTGAACAGTTACGGAAATTCTTGATAAACCTGTTCCGACTCTTGGTTTTGAAGAGGTGAGAACTGTAGTCAGAGAGAGTACTCAAAGATGAGAGAATTTTTTTTGCAGATAGATGGAAAACAGGTGAAAGTGACGGAAGGTATGACTGTTCTGGAGGCCGCCCAAAGTGCTGGTATATCTATTCCTACGCTTTGTTATCACGAGAAATTGGAACCCTATGGCGGGTGTCGAATTTGCACGGTAGAAGTAGAATCGTGCGGAAGGACAAAACTCGTTTCAAGCTGCCTTTATCCGGTAGAGCAAGATCTGGTAGTAAGAACCCGGTCTGAGAAGGTGGATAAAATTCGCAAAATGATTCTGGAGCTCTTGCTTGCCCATGCCCCGGATTCGGAAAAATTGCTGGACTTGGCCCAAGAGTATGGGGCAGACAAGCACCGTTTTGAAAAAGAGTCTTCCTTTTGCATTCTTTGTGGCCTATGTGTAAGATACTGTGCCGAAGTCAAGAAGAAAAATGCGATTGGATTTGTCAACAATGGAGCAAGACGGGAGATCAGTTTCATTCCGGAGATCGCAGCCAAGGAGTGCTGGAAATGCAAGGAATGCTTTCCTCTCTGCCCCACATCTTATCTGCAGGCAGCCTATCATTTAACCGAAGCGCTTGCGTTTCCCTCAACCTCTTTCCAGTTCGTATCAGAGGAATAGGTAAGTCACTTCTATCTTTATGGGTGCCCCCTGAAAAACTTCCTTACACCGAGCCCGTCCGAGATCTACACCTCACATAGTCCCCTAATCTCCCTCGGCGGCATGGCCGTCGATAATACCGGTGTCACCGCTGTGACTTGGAGCAGTTCGACCGGCGGGAGCGTTACCGCGAATGGGACGACGTCGTGGAGCATCAACGGGATTCCACTTGCGCAAGGCACCAACGTGATGACTGTGACCGCACACGATGAGGCCGGAAACAGGGGCTCCCGGTCCTTGACCCTGCTAAATTTGATGTCCTCGGATACCATTCCACCCGCCGTCACTATCACGCATCCTACGACAAGCCGTTCCTAAGTATGCCAAAGTCCCACCTTGGGCCTTTCAGGCAATGCGTCTGATAATGTGGAAGTGCAAAAAGTCAGTTGGTGGTTGGTATGCCTCCGCTCATATAAGGACCGACGGGACGGCGACCTCTTCGTGGTCGATCCGCGACATTCCCCTTGCATCGGGGTGGAACTATATCGTCGTAAACGCAGTGGATCTTGCCGGGAACCGGGGCAGCACCACATTGTGGGTATACCGGCAGTGACGTGAAAGGCTATTCCCTTTATCCCATGGATCATGCATTCAAGTTTTTCAAATAGAGGGATATTAATCAGGTCTTCCTGATCCTGCACATGAGGGACTTCATGTCGGGATAGCCCAGGATGCATTCGCGGCACCGGGCGTCTGTCAGGAGATTGGCATTGGCCTCCCCCGGCCACCCGTGGGGAACAAACACCACATCTTCGGCGACCCGCTCCTCGATATGGGCCTTCATCCTGACCCGTCCCCGGTTGGTTTCGATCTCTATCGGATCCGCCTCCAGAATTCCATATTTCAGGGCGGTCCCGGGACCGATCTCGGCATAGGGGGCGGGGTTCTTTTCCTTGAGCGCGTTCACATTGCGGTGCTGGCTGTGGGTGTAGTAATAATTACGGCTCCCTGTCGAGAGAATCAGGGGATATTTTTCCAGTTGTTCCTTGGTCCATGCCATGGGGCTTCTTTCAGGTTCCTGGTAATCCGGGAGGGGACTAAAGCCCACCTGTTCGAGGGCCTCGCTGTATATCTCGATTTTGTGGGAAGGCGTCTTGAATGGGTCGCCGGAGATGCCGTACTGTTTTTGCTGGTAGTGGGCGCCCTGGGGCTTTTCATTGAGGAGGTAGTCAAAGGAAAGCCCGGAAGGGGCCAACTCAAAGGTGACCAATTCTTCTTCCGATTTCCAGGGAAACAGTTCTCCCAGATCCAGCCGCTTGGCCAGTTCGGTGTAGACCTTCCATTCGGACCAGCTTTCATAGAGGGGCTCTATGCATTTTTTGCGCAGCATGAGATAGGGGAGGCAGTGGCACACATTGTAGGTGTAGGCCACACCCCATTTTTCCAGATGGGAGCAGGCCGGGAGCACATAATGGGCCTCCCGGGCCGTTTCGGTCATGAACATGTCGTGCACCACCAGGAGGTCCAGTTTCCGGAAGGCCTCCCGGAAGGCGTTACTGTCCGGCATGGAGACCAGCGGGTTTCCTCCTGCCACCCAAAAGGCCTTGAGCTTGTCCGGGATGCTTTCGGGCACCACCGTCACGACACCGTAAGGGCTCTTGCGGCCCCAGATCTCGAAAAAAAGCGGGTACTGATCCGCCCCCAGGGGTTCTCCATCGACCCGGAGGCCCACATTTCCGAAGGCGAGCCGCGGACTGATGACCCAGCCCCCCGGCACATTGATATTGCCGGTGATGACCTGAAGAATGGAAAAGGCCCGGCTGTTCTGGGTGCCGTTTGCGGTCTGATCCTGGGTGCAGGTGCCCTGATAAATCCCGGTCCCCTTGGTCCCGGCAAAAAGGCGAGCCAGCTTTCGAATATCCTCCGCCGAGACCCAGGTGACGGTCTCGGCCCACTCGGGCGTATATTTCTGAATGTGAGGGACCAGCTTGTCAAAGCCCAGGGTGTATTTCTCTATAAACTCCTTATCATAAAGCCCCTCATTGATGATCACATGAATCATGGCGAGCGCCATGGCGCCGTCCGTTCCCGGCCGGATGCGCAGGTACATGTCGGCCTGGTCGGCCAGGGTAATCCTTTTGGGATCGATGACCACCAGTTTGGCCCCCTTGGCCAGGTTTTCCTCCAGCGCCAGTTTTAGGGGAAAGTCGGAGGCCTCCGGGTTGTGCCCCCACAGGATGTAAAGTTTCGAATCCATTTCTTCGGTCGGGTACTTGCCGAAAGTCATCTGCCGGGTCCGGATACGCATCCGGTAACAGACGCTTTCAACCGAAAAAAAGTTGGGTGATCCAAATGCTGCCTTGAATCGCTGGGTCAACCCGGCCATTTCGAGGTTTTCCACGCCGATGGATCCACTGAACACCCCCAGGACCTGAGGTCCATAATCCACCCTCAGCCGGTCGAGGGTCTCGGCGATCTCATCCAGTGCCTGCTCCCAGCCTATCCTCTCAAATCCGCTCTTCGTTCGTTTGAGGGGGTATTGCAGTCGGTCGGGGCTGTAGATATGCTCAAGGGCGGCTTCCCCCTTTGGGCAGAGCTGCCCTTTGTTGATCGGATGGGATTCCAAGCCTTCCACCTTAACGGCCCTGCCGTCCTCGACCGTCACCTTGCATCCGCAGCTATGGTAACAGAGGGTACAATCCGTGAGTATTTCTTTTTGCCCCATTTTTTTCCCTCGGCTATTTATTTCATAATGTGAAAACTATTTTCATAAATTTCTAGCATTGCTATTTCTTGAATGTCAAGTGAAAAAACAGTAATAACCTTCAGATACGGCAATACTTGCCAAAGGTAGCCCCTTTTTTGTTTGACAAAGATGTTAGACGCAATATAAGGTTTGATAAAATAAAATATCATTTCATGATATGAAACTTATTTTAGGGAAAGCGTTTCAAATTGTTTCCCTCCTCCGACTGTCCCCGTAGCTCTCCGAGAGACCTGATTGATGAACTGGTAGCCGGGCTGCCGGCCCAGGCTTTAGGCCTCTCTGCCAATAAAATTGTGTCAGTGGAAGATCTGACTTTTTAACCAAGGCGTGAGAAGAAAAAATCCAAAAGGATATCAAACCCCGAAGGCGGTCAAGTGCGTGGACGAATTGCATGGTGCGTCCCAAAAAGGCAATATGCGCACAGGAAATCGTAACGGTTTGATCATTTCAAGAATCTAACTCGACGTTAAAGTTGGAGGTTTTCTATGGGGCGTATTGAAGGTCTATCCGTTGGAAGGATCCTGGAGCAGGGGGCCGAACAGGTTCCTGATAAAATTGCTGTGGTTGACGGTGATCGGCGAGTGACCTACGCGCAGCTCAACAACATGGCCGTTTCCCTGGCATCCGGATTCCAGGCATTGGGTTTTAGGAAGGGAGATCGTGTTGCTATCTACATGAAAAGCTCCCTGGAATTTATTGCAGCCTTTTATGCCCTGCAGAAACTGGGGGTCATCGTGGCCTGGGCGAATCCCCATTACCGCAAGGCGGAGGCCGAGTTTATTTTCGGCAACTCCGGGGCCAAAGGCATTGTCGTCTTCAGAGAATGGGAGGGGTATGATTATCTCGAAGGCATTTCTCAAATAAGGGCCAATCTCCCGGATATCGAATCGCTTGTTCTCGTGGGGGAAGGAGAGGGTGACGGTGTCCATCGATTTGATGATGTCCTATCCATGGGAAGCGAAAAGCCCTTCACGCCCCCTGCTATCGATCCCAAGGAGGATCTGTCCATGCTGATCTACACCTCGGGAACAACGGGAAGACCTAAGGGGGCGATGATCAGTCACTACCAGGCGGTCCGGGCCGGCTGGGAGTATTCCCTCGGTGTGGGCGCCACCTCGGAAGATGTCTTCATCGGGATCCTTCCCATGAGCCATTCCTATGGTTGCGGCGCTATCCTGATACAGCCTTTCTTGCTCCAGTCCACCCTGGTTTTGATGGAAAAATTCGAACCTGTCAAGGCCTTTCAGCTTATTGAAGAAGAGAAGATCACCCTTCAATTGGGGGCACCGGCCCATTATATCCTGGAGTTGAATCATCCGAAAAGAAAGGACTATGAACTCGGTTCCCTCAGGGCGGGGCTCATCGCAGGGCAGGTTGCCCCCGAGGGGCTCATTACCCAGGTGGAAAGGGAGATGAATATCTATCTGACGTCCTTCTGGGGGGCCTCAGAGGTCGGGCCTGGAGTGGGAATTATGTGCCCTTACCCGACCCCGCTGGATCTCAGAGAGGGCACGGTGGGAAAACCCGTAGCAGAAACCCAAATCAGGGTCATCAATCCCAAAAACAACAAGGAATTACCCGATGGTGAGATTGGTGAGTTGACCCTTTCGGGTTGGCACGTATTGAGGGGGTACTGGGAAAATCCGGAAGAAACCCGCAAACAGATCGTAGACGGGTGGCTTCATACCGGGGATCTGGTGTCGAGAGAAGAGGAGGGTTACTTCAAGATCTACGGTCGGACAAAGGACTTGATCAATCGGGGCGGTTTTAAGGTCTATCCTTCCGAGTTGGAATCCCTGATCGTCGATTATCCCAAGGTCAAGGAGGTGTCCGTGGTGGCCACCCCAAATCCCATTCTGGGGGAAAACATTTGTGTCTGCCTCATCCCAAAACTCGGCGAAAAAATGAGTCTGGGGGAATTGCGGAATTTTTTAAAGGGTAAATTGGCCCCCCACAAACTGCCCGACGAGCTTTGTCTCATGGATGAATTTCCGAGGCTTTCCGGAGGGGTCAAGCTCAACAAATTCGGCAAAGGGGGGCTTGCTGAACTGGCTGCAAAGGACGTGACGCGTGAGCGTTATCGCAAGTGACCCCATCCGGAGAGTCGGTTGATTGGGAATGCTAACATTTCATATTATGAAACATGAGAATTCCTTGCTGTATTGGTTAGGTGATCGTGGCGGGATTATTGTTACATAATTGCTTGATTGAATTAAGATATATTCTTTCGATCATCCTCTGATAATTAGAGTTGACAGCCCTTGTGTCGCCCTGTAGTCTGTCGGATAATAAAACTAAACATCATCATATGAAATCAAATACCCAAATACAATCGCAATACAGGGTCCAGGCCGTTGAAAGAACGCTGGATATCCTTGATTGCTTTACCTTTCAAGACCGGGAGATGAGTCTGTCCGATGTGGTTCAAAAGACGGGCCTCAACAAGACAACGGCCAAACGGCTCATTTCAAATCTGACGACGAGGGGCTATCTTCAGCAAAATCAACTTTCCAAACGTTATCAATTGGGATTACGACTGTTCGAATTGGGTGGTATTGTCTTCTCCTCATTTAACCTTCGAGAAGCTGCGGCATTTCCAATGACCCGCCTTCAAAACGAGACGGGTGCCACTGTGCTGCTCGGCATCATGATGGAAGAACAGCTCGTCTATGTGGGTAAACGGGAGGGCCGGGGGATGATCCGTATTTCTTCCGATATCGGCTGGAGGAGACCGCTGCACTACGGTATGCTCGGCATGGTCCTCATGGCCTACCTGGACACGGAAAAAGTCAAGGAAATTCTCTCGAAGAGCCCCTTGGAGGCGCATACGCCTTTTGCAATTACCGATGAAGATGCCTTTAGTCTGCGCCTGGAGCAAATTCGCAATCAGGGCTATATCGTTGAGCGGGAAGAGGCAGTTGAGGGTATTATCGGAATTGCCGCTCCCATTAGAAACTACTCCCGTGAAGTGATTGCAGGGCTGGGCATCGCCATTCCTACGAGCCGGAGTCTCTTGAAGAACGGTATGGAAAATTACGTTGAGTTGGTCAAGAGGACCTGCTGCGAGATCTCATCTGAATTAGGGTACCTCAAAATCTAAATCAAAATTGAATCCGTGCGAAAAGGCAGTCCTCCAGATCCGTCCGAGATTTCGGGAAAGGCAAAGGGGAGTTTGCCTCAGATCATCGGCCTAGGCAAAGGCAGGAGAGAGGTTTAAGCTTTTTGCGGATGAAACGGCCTAAAAGGGCCGGAGGGGTGCCTGAGGGGGGATGTTGCCGAGGCACAAAAATTGGTGAGGGAGAAAAAGAAGGTACAACCATAGCTAAAAGGAGGGGTAAACGATGATGCAAAAAAGGCACTCGATCATTGGGGGAATTCTTTGCTTGGTCCTTATGCTGGTTTTTTTTCCTTATGAGACCGTTTACGGTAAAGAAAAGGTCATAGAACTCAAATTCGCCCATATCTTTCCACAGCCCGCCAAACAATCCAGGATCTGCGAAGCGTTCGTCAAGGAACTTGAGGAAAGGACGGGTGGTCGCATCAAGACCCGCTATTTTGGTGGCGGTTCCCTGCTCAAACCACCCGGGATGGCAAAAGGACTTGAGGCCGGCATCGCCGATATGGGGTTTGCACATGTTGAATATTCTCCGGGCCGCTTCCCGGTAACCGAGGCCTGCGACCTGCCTCTGGGCTATCCCAGCGGGTGGGTATCGAATCAGGTGGTCAATGATTTTTATCAGAAATTCAAACCCAAGGAATGGAACAAGCTCAAGGTGCTCTGGATGCATGCGAGCACACCCAACGTGATGATCACCACAAAACCCGTTAGGAAGCTGGATGATCTCAAGGGAATGACCATCCGGGCGCCCGGTCGCGTGGGAGACACCATTACCGCGCTGGGCGCTTCCCCCGCCCCCATGCCTATTATGGAGGTTTACGACGGCCTGGCCAAGGGAGTTATTCAAGGGGTCAATACGCCCTTTGAGACCCTGAAGACTTTTCGCTTCGGTGAAGTGGCCAAATATACGACCTCAACCTGGGAGGTGGGTAACCTGTACACCTTCTATGTCGCCATGAATAAGAGAAGTTACGATAAAATACCCCCGGATCTCAAGGAGATATTTGATGAGCTGTGCGGCGAATACAAGGAGAGATTCGCGCTTACGTGGAACGAGGTCGATTTTGACGGCATGGATTTCGCCGCTCAAAAGGGAGTTGAGATCATTCATCTGTCGCCCGAGGAAATTGCCAGATGGAAGAAGGTGACTGAACCGGTTATCGAGGGATATATCAAAGATATGACCGGCAAGGGTTATTCCGAGAAAGAAGTCAGGGGATGGATTTCCTATCTGCGGGAGCGCATTGATTTCTGGACAAAGAAACAGCTCAATTACCGGATTAAATCCCCTACGGGCCCGGATGCGATGAAACCATAGAGAAGACCGTGGCCCGAAAAAGCCGGAGCCAAAAAGGTATTCCACTCGTTTTGATACGGCATCTGTGAATGTTCAAATCCGGGCTTCGGTATCACCCGCAGAGCCTGTGTAGAGATCACAGAGCAAGAAAAACTCTGTGATCTCTCGGCCATGTGCGTGGAACACGCATGATTATAGGCATGAGTGCAATTTAATCGGAGGAGGACCCCTCGGGCTGATGGACAGGTCGTCCTCAGAAGGGACAGGAAGATCGTTGCCATGCTGGATCGTTTCGAAAAGTTCAATTTTCGCTTGAGCCTCTGGCTGGAATGGGTTGGCCTTGTGGCTATTTTTTTGATGATATTGATAACCTGTGTCGATGTGATCGGCGCAAAGGTCTTCTTGCGTCCCGTTTTCGGTGCCATCGATATTGTCATGCTCGCCCAATTGGTCGCTATCGCCTTTGCGGCCGGCGCGACCCTTCTCATCGGGAAACATGTCCAGGTAGAGTTTTTTGTGATGATTTTCCCAAAAAGATGGCAGGCCGTTGTGGACGCCATCATCCAGCTGTTGGGATGTGCACTTTTTGTCCTGATCGTGTGTCGGCTGGTCCTTTACGGTTATTCCCTGCAGATCACGGGAGAGGTGAGCTCAACGGCCCGCATTCCCCTTCACTTTTTCGCTTACGGCGTCGCACTTGCCAGCGTGCCCGTTTGCCTGATCTTATTTCTCAATTTCCTGAAATCCATATGCATGGTGAGCAAAAAATGAATCCTTCAACCGCAGGAATTTTAGGCATTGCGCTCCTTTTGGTGCTTTTTCTCTTGAAAATGCCCGTGGCCTTTGCCATGACCCTTGTGGGGGTCCTTGGGTTCGCCTTTCTTGCAGACCCGGGGCCGGCCCTCAGCATCCTGGCCCAGGATATATTCGAGACCTTTTCCTCCTATCCCCTTTCGGTCATTCCCATGTTTATCATGATGGGGGCCTTCGCCTTTGCCTCAGGCATCAGCCAGCGGCTCTACAAAACGACCTATGCATGGGTGGGGCCGCTACGCGGAGGATTGACCATTGCCACGGTGCTTGCCTGCGCGGGTTTCGCGGCCATTTGTGGATCGACCGCCGCCACCGCTGCCACCATGGGGAAAATCGCTCTTCCGGAAATGCGCAAATATGGATACGACAACACCCTTTCAACCGGTACGGTGGCGGCATCGGGGGCCCTCGGCATTTTGATTCCGCCAAGCACCATCCTGATCGTTTACGGCATCCTCACGGAGGAATCCATCGGGAAACTCTTCATTGCGGGTGTCCTGCCCGGCATCATATTGAGCCTCTTTTTTGTGGCCACGGTCGCTGTCCTTTGCATTCGTAACCCCAAGCTGGGTCCCCCGGGCGAGCCTGTCCCCATGAAAGAAAAAATGAGGGCGACATCGGGCATTGTCGAAGCCGTTATCCTGTTCCTCCTGACGATCGGCGGGTTGTTTTTGGGTTGGTTCAGCCCGACCCAGGCCGGGGCCATCGGCGCCGGCGGTGCCCTGCTCATCGGGCTGGCGCGCCGGCAGCTCACCTGGAAGGTATTCCTCGAAGCAAGCAGAGACGGCCTGCAAACCTCCTGCATGGTTTTATTCATTATTATGGGTGCGACGGTCTTCGGTCACTTTATGGCCATTTCAAACATCCCGTTTATTCTTGCGGATTGGATAGGCGGACTTCCTATCTCCCCCATCGCCATTATGGCGGTCATCATCTTCATCTACTTTATCGGGGGTTTTTTTATGGATTCCATGGCCTTGATCGTCGTGACGATTCCCATTTTTTTCCCCGTGGTTTTGAAACTCGGGTTCGATCCGATCTGGTTCGGGGTCATGGTGGTGCTCGTGGCGGAGATGGGGGTCATCACCCCTCCGGTGGGAGTGAATGTCTTTGTGATAAAGGGGATTGCCCCCGATATCCCGCTTCACCTCATCTTCCGTGGCATCTTTCCCTTCCTTGGGGCCCTGATCGTATTGACAGGGCTTCTCATGGTCTTTCCTCAAATTGCGACCTACCTTCCCAGTTTTGTAACTTATTAGGCTTCACGGTTTTCTTGTTAGAGGAGATTTGTGCCAATATTCGGTAGATTTCCTCGACGAATTTTTATTAGGGGAAAAGGGGCTTCTTGAAATGCCCATGGGCCTCAGAGATAAAGGGATTGTCGATCGGCATGGCAAAGGAAGCAACTGATTCCAAAAAATTCTATTACGGCTGGGTCATCGTGGGGGTGGCCCTGGTATCCATGGCCTTTTGGCTGGGGATTCGCACGAGCTTTTCCGTGTTCTATGTGGCCCTGCTGGAGGATTTTTCCTGGAACAGGGGAGACTCCGCCGGCGTTCAATCCATCGCTCTTCTCACGTATACCCTCCTGGCGCCTTTGGTGGGAGGGATGATTGATCGCTTTGGACCCCGGAGGGTCATTTTGCCGGGGATTCTGGTCCTTTCCCTGGGTTTGGTGTTGTGTGCAACCATAAACTCCTTGACCCGGTTTTTCGTCCTCTATGGCGTGATCATGGGGTCCGGTATTACCTGCATCGGGATCGTATCCTATTCCGCGATCCTGGCCCACTGGTTTGAAGAGAAGCGGGGGCTGGCCAGCGGCATTGCCGTCTCGGGCATGGGCCTTGGAACCTTTGTGCTGGTACCCCTTTCTCAACAGCTGATCTCCTCTTGGGGTTGGCGGACGACCTTTATCATTACAGGACTCCTGGTGCTGGTCATTTTGTTGCCCATTAACGGCCTCTTCCTCCGGCACAAGCCCGAAGACGTTGGACAACGGGTTGACGGGAGCATTGTGCCGGAAAATAGGGGCAAAACAGCCTCAGGCATCTCGTCCCAACCCCTGGGGGGATCCGACTGGACCATCAAGGGGGCCTTGCTCTCCGGGAGATTTTGGTCGCTTGTGGCGTTTTCCTTTTTTTCCATCATCGGGATCTATGTCATCCTCGTGCATAATGTGAAATTCCTGGTGGATCAGGGAATTGACAACATGACGGCGGCCCTGGTCTTTGCCTTGGTGGGGGTGATTTCTTCCGCTTTTAGAATCTTCTGGGGGTGGCTCTCGGACCGTATCGGCAGGGAGATCACTTTCACCATGGGAATCCTTTGTGCCTGCCTGGGTGTGGCCTCCCTTCTCTTGATAGAGGCAACGGGCAGAAAAGGCTTTGTCTACGCCTTTTTCGTCCTTTTCGGCATGGGCTGGGGGGTGACCGCCCCCATGTATATGTCTGTGGCAGCCGATCTATTCAAGGGCAAGATCTTCGGGCTGATTTACGGCATTGTCGAGGGCGGTATCGGGGTTGCGGGGGCCTTGGGGGCCTGGGTGGCCGGATTTATTTTTGACCGGACCCAGAGTTACCAGGGGGCTTTCGTGCTGGTGAATTTCTTCTCCCTGCTCTCTACGTTCTTCGTCTGGCGGGCGGCACCGAGAAAATATCGTCAAGGAGCAAGGACCCCCGCCTGAGATCGAACCCATACCCGAACCCGCCACATATTCCTCTCTCTCTCTCTCCCCTGGGAAAGCCTCAAAGAGGCTTGCGGCACCGATTTGAAAGATGGTAAAATGGAGGGTAAGCGTCTTGGAAAACCGGGCCCTTTTGCCGCCTGTTTGGGCGGGAATCATGAGGGGCAGGGATCGTTTATCGACAGGTTCTTTGGTGTATTTGAGAGTAAAACCTCGATCAACGGAAGAAAGGAGGTATGAGCATGCCTATTTTTCTGATGTTTGGCAAGTACTCGTCGGGAGCCATGAAAGGAATCAGTTCGGAAAGAACGGAGAAGGCTCAGGCACTCATCAAGGAACACGGCGGGAAGGTCGTCTCCATGTACGCCGTTATGGGAGAACACGATCTTGTCTTCACTCTGGAATTTCCCGATGCGGAGAGGGCACTGGCGGCCTCCGTGGCCTTGAAAACGTTGACGGGCATTACCTTTACAACTTCACCGGTCGTCGACGTCGAGGAATTTGACAAGCTGATGGGGGAGGCGAAAGAGATCTGAGGTTCGGGAAAAGGCTCGATCATTTGCAGGAGGCCATCCCTTTGGTCGAGACGGCCTCGTAGAGCTCGGGATAGAGGGCCTCTGCACAGGCCGGGCAGATACCGTGGCTGAATCTCCGATCGGATTTCTCGGCCCCGAGGATGCCAAGCGGGCGCCACTCACCGTCATCTCCCCTGAATCTGTGGCAGTAAGAGCAGACACTGAGAATCATGCCGTATACCTTGTCCGCCTTTTTCAGCGCCGATCCATGATGGGCGGGTACTCTCCTGTCAAATCCGGTATCACCTCCTAACGAATGGGGTCCTTCTTTTCTCATGTCTTCAGCTCCGGGTGTGTTTGTCCTGATGTATATGTTTATATTTTTAATTTATTTATTTTCACGTGTCAATAATTTATATTAGTTGAACGCAATATGATAATAATTATACGTTAATTATACGTAATTCCATGTCGATTCTTGCCTATTTTTAGAAGTTTTATCAGCTGGTTACCGGGTGATAGGCCGGGGCTGGCTCAAGTGAACCCCTTGATGAAGAAGGCGGGGGAATGCGGACATGATCCCCGCCTGTTGGAGAAGAGCGACACGGTCGGATACCCCGAGAGATCTCTGGTGACTTTTACGAGGCTTTTGCTTCGGTCGGTTATCTGAATGGCGTTCAGTACACTTCTGCCAGGACAACGGTAATGTTGTCGTTACCACCGGCATCATTCGCTTCTTGGATGAGTGCTTCAGCCTTGGCGTTGATGTCTCTTCCGGAGATGAGGATGCCCTGAATCTGATCATCGTTGAGCATATCGGTGAGGCCGTCTGAACACAGAAGGAACAGATCACCCGAAAGGGTTTTGCCCCTGAGAAGATCCAGGGCCAATTCTTTATCGAGGCCGACCGCGCGAAGGATGACATTGCGCAGGGGGTGGGTCTTAACCTGTTCCAAGGGTATGAGCCCCTCCTCAACCTGTTCCTGAACCAGGGTGTGATCCAGGGTCAGCTGCTTGAGTGCCCCCTTTCTAAGGAGGTAGGTTCGACTGTCGCCTATGTGGCCAAGAACAAAGCCCCTATCGCTGAAGGCCAGCAACTCCGCTGTGCACCCCATACCTTCGTGACGGGGATTTTCCCTGATGTGTTCCAGAATTTTTTCGTTCGCGACACTGAAAGCCTTTTTTACACGGTAGATTATCTCTTCGTCCGATCGATTGGGTGTGTTCTCGAAAACCTCCATGGCGGCGGTGGTAAATGCCTTGCTGGCTAGCTCCCCGGCGGCCGCACCACCCATACCGTCGGCGGCGGCGCATACCTCGAGGTCTTGGCTTATCGCGAAGGAATCTTCGTTATTCGAACGTCTTAGACCAATATCCGTCTTGCCTGCAATCATCATCTGTTACATTCCGATCGTTCGTGGGTGAGCTTTACCCGTCTATTGCCACGGGGTCTTTCGACTGGAAGTTTTTCCTCATAAAATCAGAAAGATCCGCAGTATCGAAGGTCATTCCAAGGCCTTTTCTGAGTGCCAAAAGATCAGCATACAACTCCGAGGCCCTTTGGTATCTCAGATCCCTGTCTTTGATCAAGCACTTCATCACAATGCGGTTCAATTCCTTCGGGACCTGCGGCCTCGTATCTATCAGCGGCGTAATCTCCATCTTTGGAATGGATCGAATCGCCTCCACGTCGCTGGCAAATTTGTATACCCTTGCCCCGGTAAGCGTTTCGTAGAACACAAGGCCCAGGGCATAAATGTCTGCTCTGCCGTCTACCGGTTCTCCCAATGCCTGTTCTATAGATAAGTAGGCGAGTTTACCTTTGATGACGCCGGCCTGGGTCAAACTGGGTTCGGACCTCGCCTTTGAAATACCGAAATCGCTGATTTTGACTTCACCCTGGCAGGAGATCAGCATATTTTGCGGGCTGATATCTCTGTGCACAATGTTGAGGGGTTCTCCGGTCCCATCGTCCTTTCTGGAATGGGAATAATCCAGGCCCTTGCAGATTTCCGAGAGGATAAAAACGGCGAGGTCGACAGGCAATCCCTGTTTGTGTTTGGAAATGATTTCGCCCAGATCCATCCCTTCGATATATTCCATGGCGATGAAATAGGCCTTGTCAATCATTCCATAATCAAAAATCTGTACAATATTAGGATGTTGTAAGAGCGCGGCGAGCCGGGCCTCTCGCGTGAACATTTGGATGAAATCCTCGTTTTCCGCAAGATTCGGCAAAATCCGTTTGACCGCAACCCTTCTTCGAAAACCGTCTTGGCGCACATAATCTGAGAGGAACAACTCCGCCATTCCGCCCTGGGCGATTTTTTTTATGAGAAGATAGGGT
Source organism: uncultured Desulfobacteraceae bacterium (assembly GCA_964401325.1). Classification (GTDB taxonomy): domain Bacteria; phylum Desulfobacterota; class DSM-4660; order Desulfatiglandales; family HGW-15; genus CAYNYM01. The sequence goes on from CAYNYM010000006.1 coordinate 15,755, forward strand.
CCGATACGATTCATCTTCTCAAGATCTTCCCTGACTTTCGAAGCCCTGGATCTTGCCGAACGATCCAGCAAAAACAAGACACACACCAGAAGGATCGTTACAAAAACGATGCCGGAAACATGCAAGAACCTGATCCGTTCCAGAGAGCGGTGGAGATCTGCGGAGGAAAAAGCGAGATAGACCTTCCCGATTTCCACGTTTGCAAAGGTAATGGTCTTCCAGAATCCGATTACCTTGGTCTTGTCGGGAGCGACCTCCGATGTAATCCTGACATTCTCAAGCCGACCCAACTCCAACTGATTCTCGAAAGGTTTAAACTTCCGGTTGATCATGCCCGGGTCGGTATGTGTAAAGATCATGTTCCTATGATCCAGCACCGCGAGGACCTTCAAGTCTTTCAGGTCCTCAAATTCCTTGACCGCCACGTTGAGTGCCAGGATGTCGTTTTCTAAAACAAAAGGACCGCTCTTTGTGGCGAGATTCTCGGCAGCACCCGTGCCCAGTTGAAAAAAAACGTCTCTGGCGCGGTCCACAATTATGCGATAGGAGAAATAACCGGATATCATGGCGACAAGCCAGAGGAGGGAAAAAAGGATAACCCTTTTTCGGTTCCGCCCTATAAAGTCGATGTTTAGCATCTTTCTTGATACTTTCTCGCAGATACTGGTCGAAATTTCTTTCATTTTTACCATCGTCATTGAGGCGATTCCGTTGCCGGCCATGGGATTCCTCCCTTTTGTGGAATCATCAACCTTTATTGGGCAAGCTTCGTGATAATCTCGGTACAACGAAGTATCACCTGACGCTTGAGCCATGAAAGGTCTTCTCTCTTGCTCAATTCCGAGAGTTGAAGACCTTCTGAAACATCACCGAGTTCGGCACACGTTTCTTTTTTCGGGATCTTAAGGAGAAAAACATCCTCAAGGTGTGAATCACTAAAGACGTCAGGGGAGAAGACCTTCCTGTTCCCGCACATGGGGCAGGTCACAAAGGCGTCTGTCAGAACCGGATCAATATCAGAATATCCGTCGGCCCTCCGTCGACAAAGATTTCTGAGCTTCATCACCCCTGAAGTGATATCACGGTGACGCAGCATGACGGCAGAGGCGATCAGGAGCAAGGGGATTGAAACGACCGCGATTTTCAATAAATTCCTGATTGTGGATGTCTCAGCACCCGGAAGGGTAATGAAAATCTCACCAATCTTTGTTCCGGAGTAGGTGAGATCGGACGAAAAACTGACAATTTTTTTTCGATTAGGAAGGACACTCTCCCAAATCGAAATCTGATTGATGGACCGCACCTCCCCATTCTTTTCCGGGATGTTGCCCTCATTGCCGACTTGGGTAACGATCTCGTTACGGTGATCCAATATCGATGCATAAACGATGTTTCTGTTTTTTGCGGCATAGGAGAGGAGGCTGTGGATGGCTTGGACGTTTTCCTCTAGAAGGGGCAGGCTGATCGACTGGGATAATTCCTTGGTCAACTGGATCCCGGCATCCCTTATCCTGTCTTCGGAACCGGTGATACAGATGGATGCAACCGTGTATGCTATGGTCATGAAACCAAACAGGGCAACGACGAATAGGCCCAGGCGACGGTTTATTTTCGGAAGGCCATATCGCATCAATGAGAAACCTGAAAAATGAATTTTGTTCAAGTCTTGAATCATATGACACCCCCGTCGAGACATGCCGGAATCCTATTGGGACGAATGGCCGCAAAAATAAAATGGGGGTAGTTTATTGAGGTGAGAATATATTGTCAAGTAAATTAACTTAGTGATTTTTCAGTATTTTGTGGATAAAATGTGTTTGTGTGTGCTTGTTCTTTTCGGGTTAATCAAGTTGATTGCATTCATCTTAAATTTAAATTGACAAAAGCTGCCGATGTCATTAATGATACGGCTATCCACTTGCCGCCCTAATATGCCGACGGAATCCCATGGTCAATGGGCTTACAAACGCCCGTCTGATCGTATCCGGAAAGGCTTCAATCAAGGTTTCTTCCAGGTAGCAGTCTATGAATTCAAAGTCAGAAGGAAATTGTTTGAACATTTTGAAAACATTGCTTTTTTATGTTCTCGGAGGTTCGGTCTTTTGCCTCTTTCTCATCTCGTGTGTATCCACCTCACCTGTCGTCAAGCCGACAACCGCGCCCCCAAGAGAAAAAATCCTTTTTCGATCACAAGATTATATCGTTTACGGCCTTGAGGGTGGGGAAACCTCCGAAAAATTGGCCGAGCGATTTCTTGGGAATCGAAAAAAGGCATGGGTTGTTGAAGAAGCAAATCCAGATATCCCCCTTGATAAGGGTCAGGTTGTGGTCATTCCTCTCAAGGAAAAAAACAAAGGCGGGCTCAATGCAAAAGGATATCAAACGGTACCGGTTCTTGCCTACCACCGTTTTGCGGAAAATTGCAAATCCGCCCTTTGTACGCCTTTGCGGGTCTTTGATCGCCAGATGAAGTTCCTAAAGGAAAACGGCTACAGGGCCATTACACCTGAGGAACTTCTTGCCTTTCTCGAGTATCGAAGGGCCCTCCCCAAAAAATCGGTATGGATTACCATGGACGATGGTTACCGTTCCGTCTATGATATTGCCTTCCCGATACTCAAGAAATATGGTTTTACCGCAACACTTTTTGTTTACACGGATTTTGTGGGTGTTTCAAAGACGGCCATCACATGGAGCCAGCTCAGAGAGTTGAAGGAGGAGGGATTCGCGGTTGGTTCGCACACGATATCGCATGCAGATCTGACCAATCAAGAGGACGGAGAAAGCGAACCGGAATTTATTGCCCGGCTCAAAAAGGAACTCAGCGGTTCCAAGACGATTATCGATAAAAAGTTGGACCAAAATACCTGCTGGCTGGCCTACCCTTACGGCAACTATGACCATAGGGTCATGAGACTTACGAGAGAGGCGGGGTACAAGATCTCTGTGTCGGTCAAACGGGGGGGAAATTCGTTTTTTGCAAATCCCTTTTCCATCAGAAGGGATCAGGTCCTGAAAAAGGACCTGGAGACCTTTGCATCGCGATTGAAGACTTTCAACTATTTACCATTGGAGTAAGGGGCAATGAGAAATATCCTCAGAACAATCATCGGAGCGATCTCACTCTCCATCCTGATTATCAGTTGCGTAACACCCGGGACCAAACCTTCCGCGATGGAGGAGGCTTCGGCCCCCCCTCTTGTCGACCAGTACATGACACGGGCCCAAGAGCACGAATCCAGTGGGAATCTCGTTGAGGCACTCGATCAGTACAACCTGGTTCTTACGGTGGATCCCGAGAATACACAAGCCACACAGAAAATAAACCAGATCAGGCCAAAGCTGGATAACCTGGCGGAAGAGCACTACCGGACCGGCTTGTCATTTCACCAGAAGGGGGAATATGCCCGGGCACGACAGGAATTCTTGACTGCGTTGAGGTATAATCCGGATCATGCCGCTGCCGCGGATATCCTCAAGGATCATGAACTGGGGGGGAAACGGGTCAAGGGGTATTTGCCGCATACGATTCAACCCGATGAGAGCATCTCCATGCTGGCCCAAAGGTATTATGGCGATTACAGAAAGTTTCATATTATCGCCGAGTTCAACCGGCTGGAAGACGCAACAAAGGTGAAGGCGGGCCAGCAGATCCGAATTCCGGTGGTGGAAGATCTGCCCTTTTATGCGCGGCCGGAAGATATCACGACCCCGCCTGACGAAGAGGCGGAGGCAACACTCGAGGAGGTCGTCCCTGTCAAGAGATACATCGTACATACCGTGCAACCCGAGGAGAGTCTCTCAAAGCTTGCACTGCGATATTATGGGGATTACAAGAAATTTCCCATGATCGCCCAATACAATCATATGCCCGAAAACGCCAACCTGAGGGTCGGGCAGGAGATCAGAATTCCTGAAGTGGAAGGAGTGCCGTTAATTGAATCACCGGAAATAGAGGAACCCAAAGAACCCCAAACCCAACAGCCGGATCCCCAACAACCGGTGTCCCCCATGCCCGCCCCCGAAGTGACAGCACCCGACGAAGAAGCAAAACCCCAAAAAATATCTGACTTTGATGATCAGGTTGCCAATTATCGGGAACTCGGCATGGAATTGTTCAAAGAAAAAAATTATTCGGATGCCATCATCGAATTAAACAAAATCCTGACATTGTATCCGAACGATCAGGTGGCCGCTGAATATACGTCCCGTGCCCATTTTGAACAGGGCAAGTTGTCCTTTGGAAATGAAAAATACGGTGAGGCCTTATCGGAATTTGAAGAGGCCCTCAAATTCAACAAGCAATGCCAGGAGTGCCGGACCTATATCAATCGCTCACGGGAAAAGCAGCAGGGGCAGGTTCGGGCAGGGGCCATGGATCTCTTTGATAAAAAGAAATACAAGGCGGCCATTGCCGAATTCAATAGGATTTTGGAACAATACCCCAATGACTCTGTTGCCTTGGAACACTTGTCTGCAGCGCATTTCCAGCAGGGTTTGATACTTTTCGGAAAGGAAGATTACCTCACCGCACGGGATGAATTCAAGGCCTCTTTGCAATACAATGAAACGTGCGACAAATGTCTGGAGTACATCAAGAAGAGTGAAGATACGTATAAGGAAGGCCATTATAATAGGGGCTTGAGCTATTTTAGGAAAGAGATGTTAAATGATGCCGTTCGGGAGTGGGAATTGACCTACCAGATTGACCCTGAATACAAGGACGTCGCCGGCAATCTGAAAAAGGCCAGGGTCCTGCAGGAACGCCTGGAGAGCATAAAACGAAGCAAGATGAAGGAGGGGAAGAACTGAGGGACTCGGCCGGGCATGCCGCTTAGCGGGTTCTCGCGTGGTCCCGACCAGGGTTGAGGACAGAGTCTAGCGCAAAGCCCCGTTCATTGAGGCACATGGGCCCGGAGATTACAAGTTTCCGCTTCATGGGGCGGGGGTAAAAACCGGTCAAGTTCCGAAGACACTCATGCGATATGGCCAATAAACCAACAATCCTTGTCACATGCGTCCATATAGATGG
>CAYNYM010000007.1:0-10768 GCA_964401325.1 uncultured Desulfobacteraceae bacterium
GGGAGTGAAAAGGGAAATGAAGTGGGCCGTGCCCCTGGAAATCGGGGCATGCTTTACAGGAGTAATCCTGTGGATGAGCGCGCGCTTTGTGGTTTGAGGAAGAATATCCATGGGAGATATGATCTATCTCAGAGACGTCGTGACCCTGGCCCTGGATGAAGAGAAGTGTATGGGCTGCGGGATGTGCATCGTCGTTTGCCCCCACCGGGTCTTTGCCATGGGAAACGGTCATGCAAGAATCGACAATCGGGATGCCTGCATGGAGTGCGGGGCCTGTGCCCGGAATTGCCCCGAAGGGGCTGTGAGCGTGAAGGCGGGCGTGGGATGTGCCGCGGCCCTGATCAATACCGCCCTGGGAGTGAAAAAGTCTTCATGCTGTTGCGTGCTGGAACCGCAAGGGGCCGATTCAACGCACGGTGCGCCGGGTATGATTTCCGGCAAGGGGGGATGCTGTTAGATTCAATTTGTGTCAGTCATTCGACGACAGGAAAGTGAGGAAGACAAGATGTCCACAACAGAGGGTTTCGTCATCCAGGCCGGTGCGAGGGGAACAGTGAAGGTGTTGATCCGGTCGGATACCGGGGGATGCATACCCGGAGCGGCGCAAATGAATCATTGCCATTGTTCGGGGTGCAGTTCCCGAATCACCGTCGAGGCATCGAACGACATTGGTGCAGGCCCGGGCGATTGGGTCCGGGTGGAGCATAGACCCGGGGCCGTGATCAAAAGCGTCGGTTCCCTCTTGGGGGTTCCCGGGGCCGGACTCCTGGCAGGGTGGGGTGCCGGGGCGTTTCTTTCTTCAGGGTTTTCGGTCGGTGATCCTGCCGCTTTCATCATCGGAGGGGCGGTCTTTGCGGCCGCGGTCGTGGCCGGTGTTACAGCCTATCGAAAAATGGGCGATGAGACGCGGCCCTATATCGGCCGGATTCTATCCAAGGCCGTGTCCAAGAACATGTTCGCCCAAATAAAGGACCCGGTCTGCGGAACGGACGTGAGTCCCTCCGCTACGTCCGCGCTCCTCGACTATGGGGGGACCCTCTACTATTTTTGCCGCCCCGCCTGCCTGCAGGCCTTTATCAGAGAGCCTGCAAGATATATCGGGGCCAAGATGGATTTCGGAAAGCCGGGACCACGGCCCGGGGGAATTTAACCCCGGCCTGTGGTTCCCAGGTAGATGGCTGCGAGGGCGATTATCGCCCCGATCATCTCAACGGGCATGACCGGTCGGGAAAACAGGACGATATCCCAGACAAAGGAGAGAGTCGGCTGCAGGAGGAGGATAAGTCCGGCACTCGAGGCCTCCACCTTGGGCAATCCCTTCGACAGGATCACCCACCCCAGAACCTGACCCATCAGACCATAACCCAGAAGAGCCATCCAGGACCTCAAATCAGGTATGAAGAAGCTCTCTCCCTGAACCCAGGCCTCCGTACCCATGATCAGGGCCGTGAAGAGCGAAATGACGGCAATGACGGACAGACTGCTCCCTTTTGGGGAGCCGGACTGACTCTTCCTCAGGGTCAGGATGTAGACCGAATAAAAGAGTGCGGTCCCCAGTCCCAGAAGAACGCCTGCCTTATAGGTCGCCCCCAGGACGTTCCAGTTGACCCCCACCAGGAGGTACAAACCCGTCATGGCCAGGGGAATGGAAAAGGCGAGCTTCCATGTGAATTTTTCACCCAATGCGGTAATGCCGAAAACGGCCAGAAAGAAGACCTGAAAATTAGATAGCAGGGTGGCCAGACCGGGCCCTACGTAATGAATGCTTCGATGCCAGAGGGTCAGGTCCAGGGCGAAGAAGAGGCCGCAGACCAGAAACAGGAGGGTGCTTCGGGTACCGCGAAAAAGGGGCTTTCTGCGGATGATCAGCAGTGCCGAAAGCATGAGTCCCCCGAAGAGCGTCCGGTAGAAGCCCGCCATGGTCGGACCCACATGGGCCAGCTTGACGAAGACGGCCGAAAAGCTGATCATGGTGGCCCCGGCACTGAGCTGGAGTACGCCCCATATCCTTTTCTTTGACGACGCCGAACGCCTTGATTTCATCTCAGCACCCTGGATCGAGAGATCACGAAACCGACACAGGAGTCCATAAGAACAAAGTGCGGCTCACATGGCAAGCGGTTTCGAGATTCCCTGATCATGGTCACTCAAGGGTCATGGACAACCCGGGGGGATTCAAGGTATGGTAAGCCTTATGGGCGTGCAAAATGGACTGTTTTTTTACATGGAAAATCTGGTCCTCTGGATCCGGATTTTTTGATCCAGCAGTGAGCCTGGCCATGGACGGCGGAGTGATCGCGGCCAAGAGAACATGTCGTGAAGCTGCCGATAAAATGTTTGTAAGAAGATAGACAGACACGGGCACTGAGATGAGAAGATTCGGACCTCTGCTCCTGTTCCTTTCCGGGCTTACGGCCCTGTTTTCAGGTTGCCTGCTCTCAAAGACATACGATGTGGTTGAAGGCACGGTGAAGACCACGTACCGGGTCACCAAGGGGGCGACCAGGGCGACCATCGGAACCGGTAAGATCCTCTATAAAGCGGGCGGCTATACCTTCAAGGTCGTGATCGCGCCCCTCAGTTGGCCTTTTATCCATGACGAGATCGAATCCGTTGACGGGCTCACTCCCAAGGAAGCGGTCCGCAGGGGGCGTGTGAAAAATTCCCCCTATGTCGTCAGGGGAAGGCGTTACGTCCCCATGTCCGTCCAGGAGTCGAAACAATACAGGGAAAAGGGACTCGCCTCCTGGTACGGCTATGAGACGAGAAACAAACAGGGCGGGCATATGACGGCCAACGGAGAGGCCTTTTATCCCAACGGCCTGAGCGCCGCTCACAAACACCTCCCTCTGCCGACCCATGTGCGGGTGACCAACCTGGAAAACCGCCGCTCCATCATTGTTCGGGTCAATGATCGAGGTCCTTTCGTGACAGGACGGATCATTGATCTCAGTGCCGGGGCGGCTCGAAAGCTGGGTTTCTACGCCAAGGGCACGGCCCCGGTCCTGGTAGAGGCCGTGGAGTTGGAGGGATGAGCATCAGAGCAGACATTTGGAGACTCGCTAATACCTGTTCTTATAGGCTGGATAAGTTCAAAGGGAGAAAATAACCATGAAGAAACTCAATCCGGAATATCTTGACGCGGTCATGAAAACGGTCAATCACTGCCCTTATTTTTCGCTGATTGCCATGGATATCAAGGAACTGGAATGGGGACGGTGTCGTCTGGAGGTTGCGGTTCAGGAAAAACATATGCAGCCTTTTGGCCAGGTGCATGGGGGCGTCTATGCCTCCCTGGTGGATGCTACGGCGTTTTGGGCCGTGTTTTCCCAGTTGAAAGAGGGACTGGGCATGACCACCGTTGAACTCAAACTCAATTACCTGGAGCCCGCCTCAGGGGGGATCCTGATTGCCCGGGGCAAGAGCCTGAGGGTGGGCAAGACCCTCTGTCTTGGAGAGGCCTCCGTAGAGGATGAGGAGGGGCGGCTACTGGCCCACGGCACCTCTACCATGATGGTCCTCGAGGACCTCAAGCTCCAGGGGGAATCCTCGGGGCCGAAAAAGTTTCTGGATTAGCCTCCTGGGAGAGAAAACCATTAACAGGGTATTCAAGGGGCGAGAAGGCGTCTTCCAGGGAATGTGAGAGGGCAATGAGTAAGATAAGACCGATACAGTACAAGATCCGATTGGAACCCGATTTCGGGCGTTTAGAATTCGTGGGGTGCTCGGAGATCCTGATAGAGACCCCGGAGCCGGTCAACGAAATCATACTCAACAGCCTGGATTTGAATATCCTGAGCATCAAGTTCCGGAGGGCGGGGCAGTCCCAGGAGTGCTCCTTTGCGCTCGACACGGAAAAAGAGACCCTGCGCATTTTACTGCCCGTTGAAACCTGCGGTGAAACTGAACTTGTGATCGATTATAAAGGGCAGATAAACGATCAGATGCGCGGTTTTTACCGGAGCACTGCGCCGGTCGGCGGTCAGGAGAAGTGCATTGCCGTGACACAATTCCAGGAAAGCGATGCCCGCAGGGCTTTGCCCTGTTTCGATCATCCGGCCCAGAAGGCGACTTTTGAGATCGAGATGATCGTGGAAGAGGGACTGAGGGCGATCTCCAATATGCCGGCCCTGGAGGAGAGGCTACTGGGAGATGGGCGGTATCTCGTCCGATTCGAGAAGACCCCCCGGATGTCCACTTATCTGCTCTTCTGGGGTGTCGGGGAATTTGAATTCATCGAGGACCCGGGGGACGTCTTGCTCAGGGTGGCGAGTATGCCCGGTACTTCCGCGCAGGGGCAATTCGGGATGACCTTTGCGCGCAAGTGTCTGGCTTTCTGCGAGCGGTTTTTCGGCATTGCCTATCCCCTTCCCAAGCTTGACCTGATCGCCGTCTCGGATTTTTCCGCCGGCGCCATGGAGAACTGGGGGGCGATTACCTTTAGGGAAAACCTGCTTCTCCATGACCCTGAAATGGTCTCCAGGGCAGGGGAAGCGAGAATATGTGAGGTGATAGCCCATGAGATCGCCCATCAGTGGTTCGGGAATCTGGTCACGCCCGCCGACTGGAAGTATCTCTGGCTCAACGAGAGCTTTGCCACCTACTTCGGCTATGGTGTGGTCCATTACGAACACCCGGAATGGGGCGTTTGGGACCGCTTCCTCATGGGACAGACCCGTGTGGCACTGGACCGGGACGCCTTGCAGGAGACCTTCCCCATAGAGCTTCCGGGGGGAGAACATGTGGTCATCAATGTGAGCAGTGCCCCGATCATCTACAACAAGGGCGCAAGTGTCCTGAGACAGGTTGAGGCCTATCTGGGAGAGGATGTATTCGAGAAGGGGTTGCAGCATTACCTGAAAAGCCACTCTTACGCCTGCGCCTCCAGTCATGATCTCTGGGACGCCCTTGAGGTCGCATCTGACAAGCCCGTGGGCCGGATGATGAAGGGATGGATCGAGCAACCCGGTTTTCCCTTGGTCGATGTTTGCAAAAGGGGTGACAAACTGCTCCTCTCCCAGGGGCGCTTTACCTTCGTGCCGGGGGTGGTAAGTGAGCCATGGATGATCCCACTCGAAATAGAGGTCTTCGAAAAAAACGGAGAAACAAGGCATCTGATGACGCTTCTCGATGCTAAAGAAACCCTTGTGGATATCGGTCCCGATGCCCGGGCCTATAAGGTGAATGCGGGACAAAAGGGCTTTTACAGGGTGCGTTATCAGGACCCGGAAAACCTCCTCAGGCTTGCCGAAATAGCGGAAGAAAAGGTCCTTTCCCCCGAGGACCGGTGGGGGCTCCAGGATGATCTCTTTGCACTCGTGAGAAGGGGGGATGTCTCCGTTTCAAACTACCTGGACTTCATGGGCCATTACGCACGTGAAGATGCCTTTCTTCCCCTCACAAGCATCGCCTCGAACCTCTTTCAAATTCACCTGATCATGGGCGGGGACATGGCGAAGAGGACGGCGACATTGGGAAGGGTCCTCTTTGAAAGGGTCCTCGGAAAGATTGGTTTTGATCCCCGCCCCGATGAGTCGATCGTCACATCCGTTTTGAGAGATCAGATCCTGTGGCACTGCCTGGTGTATGGCTCCGGGGAGGCGGCGGAAATCGTTCTAACCCGGTTTCGATCTCTCATGGCCGGGGGGAAGGTCCATCCGGATATCCTGAAAAATGTCATGGAGGGAGGCGCCCTCTTGGTTGGCCGGGAGGCCTTTGACTGGCTTGAAAGGCGTTTCAGCGCCTCTGAAAACGAACACGAGAGGCTGAATATCCTTACGGCCATGGGGTGTTTTCGGGAAAAATCCTTGATAGAGGCGGCCCGGGATTTCACCCTTACGCAGGTGCCCTCCAGAAACCGTTTTGTTACCGTATCGGCCCTCGCCGTGAATCCCTTGGCCGTTGACTCCATGTGGGATTGGTTCGTGTCCAATTGCAAGGCCTTCGAAGGGCTCCATCCCGTGCACTACGAGAGGGTGATCGCCGCCGTCGTGCCGGTCTGCGGGATCGGGCGGGAAGAAGCGGTCCGTGCGTTTTTTGATGCACACCTGGCAAGGACAAACAAGGCCGGGGACGTGATCAGGCTGAGCCTGGAAAAATTGGCGATCAACTCCCGCATGAGGATTTCGGGGTCTTGAGCCATGACACCTTTCGGGGCGAAACCGGGTCCTCGTGAGCGGGCATTCAACTCATGCATGCGGATAAAATTTTCTTTCCTAAAGCGCCCCTTTGGGGTATCTCATAGTGTTTTTGACGGTTCAGCTTTTTGAAATGCATTCAGCCATCGGGCTTCCCGGCGGACCCCCGTTTTTGAAAAGAGATTGCCATGCGCCGGGACCTTCATCTCTTCAAAAGGCTCAACGCATCACCTTATTTTAACAGGAAAAACTGTTCCTCTTCAGCCCGATGGGGCGAGGCATCTTGGATGCCTCAGGACTCTTTGCGATGATTGAACAGAGAGCGGAAATCATATTCAATCAGCCGATAACGGATAACACCTGGTTTATGGGCCTGAAATCCCGTGGGATCGCAGGGGCGGCCGGGCCCGGTCAATTTGTCATGGTCCGCGTTGGAGATGGACTGGATCCCCTTTTGCGGCGGCCCTTTTCCATCTGCGGCACGCGGGATGACGCGTTCCTTATCCTCTACCGTGTCGTCGGGAAAGGCACGGACCGGATGACCGGGCTGGTCAAGGGATCAAAGGTCTCCGTCCTCGGTCCCCTGGGCCGGGGTTTCGGGCTTCCTGGCAAAGGGGTTGCCCCGGTATTGTTGGGCGGGGGGATAGGCGTTGCCCCGCTCTTTTTTCTTTCGCAGGTCATCGGGAAGGCAAACTTCCGGTTTTTCATGGGCTTTCCGACCACTTCTGAGGTTATCACCCCGGAACACATCGGGGTACCCCCTTTCAGTATTTCCATCTCAACGGATGATGGAAGCCGGGGGTACGCCGGCCTTGTCACGGATCTCTTACGTGAAAATCTCGAAGGGTATCAGGCCCGGGGGGAGTCGTTAAACGTCATCGCCTGTGGGCCGCTGCCCATGCTCAAGGCGGTCGCCACCATGACCATGAAACGGGGCATTTTTTGCCAGGTATCGGCCGAGGCTAATATGGCCTGCGGACTCGGGGCCTGCCAGGGCTGTGCGATTCCCGCCGCCCGGGACCAGGAAAGGTCCTACTTTCATGTCTGTCAAGACGGTCCCGTCTTCCCGGCCGATGTCATCGATTGGTCTACAATCTAGAGGGGTCCCAAGAGGGACAGCCGATTTCATTTTAACACGGAAAACCTTGTCCTTCGGGCCGCAGCGGTTCAAGAGAAAAAGTAAGAGATAGAACATGCCCAATCCTTTAGACCCCGATTTGAAAGTGAAAATTGGTCCCCTGGAGCTGAAAAATCCTGTCATGACAGCCTCCGGGACATTCGGGTACGGCCGGGAATACGCATCCCTGTTGGACCTCAATGAACTGGGTGCCATTGTGGTCAAGGGCCTTTCCTTGAAACCCAGGGCCGGGAATCCGCCCCCCAGGATCGTCGAGACCCCCTGCGGCATGTTGAATGCCATCGGACTGGCCAATATCGGCATCGAGAACTTTATAAACGACAAACTCCCTGAACTCAGAGGCCTGGATACCCAGGTGATCGTCAATATATACGGACATCACTTAGATGAGTACGGGGAATTGGCGGCCGCATTGAAAGGGGTGGACGGGGTCGCCGCCATCGAAGTCAATATCTCCTGTCCTAATGTGGCGCAGGGGGGGATGGCCTTTGGAGTCGATCCGGCCGTGGCGGCCAGGGTCACGGAAAGAGTCCTCGATCAGACGGACAAGCCCGTCATTGTCAAGCTGTCTCCCAACGTCACGGACATTCGGGTCATCGCCAGGGCCGTTGAGAAGGCCGGGGCCCACGCCCTTTCCCTCATCAATACCCTGACGGGCATGGTCGTTGACGTGGAAAAAAGGTCACCGGTCCTCGCCAATGTTACCGGGGGCCTGTCCGGACCGGCTATCCGGCCCGTTGCGGTGCACATGGTCTACCAGGTGGCGCAAACCGTGAAGATTCCGGTGATTGGGATGGGGGGCATCATGGACTGGAGAGATGCCATGGAATTCCTGATCGCGGGTGCCCGGGCCGTTCAGGTGGGGACCGCCAATTTTGTCAATCCCCTGGCCACCGTACAAATTGTGGAAGGCTTGAGACGATTTTGCGAGGAGAAAGACATCGTCCGTATCGGGGACGTGATAGGAAGTCTCATGGCCAATAAGAAGCCTCAGAAATCAGGTTAGGGGCAGGGTACAAACCGGCCCTTTGAACGGCATTACCCCCACCGATATTTTTGCCCGAGCCTTGAAAAATTCAGGTTTTATAGGCCCATCCCGGACAATGCAAAACGGTCTATCCCCGGCCTTAAATGATTCGACCGGCCGGCACTCATTTGCCTATTTTGTCAACGACCTTTTTGAAGTAGATTTCTTTTTCTTCGAGAAGGGGGGATTTCCTGCCCATCGTGTTGAGTTTCATGATCTGATAATTGATCTTCTTGATGAGCTTGTATCTTTCCTTTTCGTCAGGGGTGTTTTCCAGAAGATCCTCCATTTGCCTGATCTCCTTTTTGGCTTCAAGCTCCGGGGGAAGGCAGTCCGCGTTTTTCAATATCTTATAGGCAAGACGGAGGTCTTCCGGGATATTGCTGTCATCTTCCAGCTTCAGGGGTTCACCCCGGCCGGGAAGATCGTCAAATTCTCCCCTTTCCTGTGCCTCCCTGATTCTCCGCTCCGCAATTTTCATGATAGGAAGATCGGCCAATATGTTTACCTCTCAATGTTTTGCTCGTAAAGGAGGGAACCGCCTTTGACGATATCCATCAGCAACCGCCCCCTGATCCATCATCAAGACGTGATTTGTAAATGAGGCGGTGGATTTGGGCCGCCCGGGTCTTTTCGATCCCAATCAATGGATAGGATAGACTCAAAATTTACAGCAAGTACCTTATCGGATTTTACCGACCATTTCAAGCATGATGGCCAGACCCCTGATCCACCATCAAGGCGTCGTCTGTCCCTGGCATCGCGGCCTCAAAAGTCCTGGTTGGCATCGCATTTCTTGCCGGGGACCAGAGATGCGTTCAGGTCTCCTGATTCCATCAATGATCTGCAAATGAGGCGGTGGATTTTGGGCAGGCTTTGTCCTTGACAAGATGGCCGGGATTGGATATTGCCTCATGGGTATTGAGGCTCGTTTCCGAGCACTCGATGCCGTTGAGCAAAGGATTCGAGTCTAAACGCACGGCACTGGTCGGGCCCCTCGAAGGGGGCTGCCATGACCAAGGACCCTCACTTTTTCAAAAGGCGAAACTGAGGCAAGGTGACTGAATCCAAGTTGTCGCTTTGCAAAATCAGGAAGCTAAATCCTCAAAGAAGACACCTCGACCTCTGTGTCGTACGCAACACTCATTGGCTGAATCAGAACATGCTAAACGAACTGGACAAAAAAATTATTCAGCTTATCCAGGGAGACTTACCGCTCGAGCCAAGGCCCTTTGCCGTTCTTTCCGAACGTATCGGCATTCCTGAAGAGGAACTGGTCGAGAGGTTGAAGGCCCTGAAGGAGCAAGGCGTTATCAGGCGGTTCGGCGCTACCCTTCGGCACCAGGAGGCGGGTTTCAGCGCCAATGCCATGGTCGCCTGGATCGTTCCGGAGGAACGTATCAGGGAAGTGGGCGAGACCATGGCCGGTTTCAGGGAAGTGACCCACTGCTACCAGAGGCGACCCCAGAAGGATCTGCAATACAGCCTCTACACCATGGTGCACGGGGAGGACCGGAATGCCTGTTATCGGATAGCGCAAAGGTTGTCCCGGCGCGCGGGGGTCAAGGACTATGCCCTTCTTTTCAGTGAAAAGGAATTCAAGAAGACGAGTATGGCCTATTTCTAGATAAAATCGCTGCGCGATTTTATGAAGGGAGCGTTCAATGCGTGAGAAATCCAGGATTTTATTTGAAAGGGCCAAGGAACTGATACCGGGGGGCGTCAACAGCCCGGTAAGGGCGGGAAAATCTGTGGGTATAGATCCCCCCTTTATCTCAAGAGCGGAAGGGTGCTTTCTTTGGGATGTGGACGGCAATTGTTACATCGATTACGTCTGCTCATGGGGCCCCATGATTCTCGGCCATGGACACCCGGATGTCATCAGCGCTCTGCAACAAAGGGTCCCCCTGGGGACGAGTTACGGCGCCCCGACGGCATTGGAGGTGGAGCTGGCCGAAGCCATTGTGGAGATGGTCCCTTCCATAGAAATGGTCCGGATGGTGAATTCGGGAACCGAAGCGACCATGAGCGCGATCCGTCTGGCAAGGGGATACACCGGCAGAACAAAGATCATGAAATTCGAAGGGTGCTATCACGGCCATGCCGACAGCCTGCTGGTTTCAGCCGGTTCGGGTGTCGCAACCCTTGGGATACAGGGAAGTCCCGGTGTCCCGGATGATCTGGCGGGTCACACCCTCTCTATGGCTTACAACCATCTGGACGGGGTGAAAGAGGCCTTTGAAAGGTTCGAATCCGAGATCGCCGCCGTGATCGTTGAGCCCGTCGCCGGAAATATGGGCGTGGTTCCTCCCAAAGAGGGTTTCCTCAGTGGTTTGAGGGAGATAACCCGGGAGAAAGGGTCCCTGCTTATTTTCGATGAGGTCATCAGCGGTTTCAGGGCCGGTCCCGGAGGGGCCCAGGAACTCTATGGAGTTGTGCCCGATCTGACCTGCCTGGGCAAGATCA